>JADFOF010000165.1 GCA_022563015.1 Planctomycetota bacterium | reverse complement strand
CGACTCGCCGTGATCCAGAACTCGGACATGTACCGCCAGCGGGTCGCCGCTGGGTACGCCAGAGCCGATCCGGTGCGGGACCAGCTGCTGCGTGTGAAAGAAGCCCGAATCCGGTCGGCGGAGCGTGAGGTAGACCGCCTCATCGGCCCGCTCGTCCCAGATCAGCGACCACCCGCCCGTGGGCGTCGTCACCACCACGATGTGGTTCGGGCCATGGGATTCGATCGTGACCGGGGGCCCGGCATAGACCAGGGATTGCAGCGGGGCGTCCGAGCCGCCGCTGCCGACCGGGTCTGAGGCGCACCCGCCGGCGGTCAGGGCGGCCAGGGCGAGCGGTGCGACGAGCGGGAGACGGCCGAATCTGCGATGGGTCATGGCGTGAATCCTTGCGTCCCGTGACGGAGTGCGGACCGGCCGGTATGGTACCGGGCTCGCGATCCGCGCGCTCGGCGGCGACCAACGCTCAAGGACGACGATGCGCCCCACCCGGGACTCCGACAGACTGTGGCTGAGGGTGCTCGGCCAGCCGGGGGTGGCGACGCTGCTGCTGTGCACAGCTGCGGTGCTCGTGATGCTGGGGTCGGGCTGGGCGGTGGTGCGGGTTCTCGGCGGTGCTCGGCCGGTGATTCCCACGCTGGGCCCCGAGCCGATCATCCGCGTTCGGATCGCCGCACGCCGACAGCAGATCGAGCTGACCAGCCCCGGGCCGCTGCTGTTCACCCCGGGGGCAACCATCCCACGCATCCTGCCCGCGCCCGTCGTGATCGAGCCCGACCGCGGCGGGTTCGTGCTGACCGACGCACAGGGCAGTCGGCACGCCCTCAAGGGCGATTCGATCATCGTGACGGCCGCGGAATCGCCCGCGACCGGGGACGCCGGGTCGATCGGCTTCGACGACGCACACTACCCCGGCGCGCTCCGACTCGTGCTCGTCGAGGGCGGGTTCGACGTGGTCAACGACGTGCCCATGGACGCCTATCTGCCCGGCGTGATCGCCCGCGAGTTGTTCTCACACTGGCCCGAGCAGGCGTTCCGCGTGCAGGCGATCTGTTCACGCAGCTACGCGCTGCACATCTCGCAGCACAGCGACACGCGGGCCCGCCACTACGACCTCACGGCGGGTGAATCCGCCCAAATGTACTCCGGCCTGACGGACAACGCCACCGCAATCGCGGCCGTCGAACAGACGCGGGGCCGCACGCTTACCTACCGCGGCGGCGTCATCCGGGCTTACTACTCGAGCGTCTGCGGCGGTCGGAGCGGGTCGGCCGGGGACTCGTGGGCATCCACGGGCGCCTACGCGTTCAACGCCGTGCCGCCGCTCCGCGCACACAGCCGCCCATTCGCGTGTCAGGACGCGCCGTTGTACCGCTGGACGCGGACGCGCGGGCGTGAAGAGCTGGGCGCACGGCTGAGAGCGTGGGGCGAGAACCGCGGACGCAAGATCCGCGCGATCGCAGGCGTGCGCGACATCGAGATCATTCGCCGCGCTATCACGGGACGACCCGCGCGCTACGCCATCACTGATTCAGACGCCAATACCTTCGAGATCTCCGCCGAGGATCTGCGTCTGGCGTGCAATTACCCCGCGCCCGCGCATCCAAGGCCGACCGACGACCAACGCGTCATGAGCAACGACATGGAGTTCACCCTTCGCGGCTCGACCCTCCGGATCACCGGACGCGGCTTCGGGCACGGCGTGGGGATGTGCCAGTATTGCACGTACAGCATGGCCGAGGCGGGGGCTTCCGTCGAAACGATGCTCGAGCGCTTCTTCCCCGGCGCATCGATCAAGCGCGTGTACTGAGCAGGATGCGCGCACGCACCAGCGCATCCGGTACGAGGCACGACCGGAAGGGAGTGCTCCCAACTCAACCATCCTCGCCACCCCGCCTCAGACGATCTCGTCGATCACCGACCCGAGCTTCAGCGGACGCTCGATCCGCGTGATGAGCCGATACACGTGCTCCGTGCGGGTCAGCCGCGTGGGCGAGACGCTGCCCAGGCGAGCTGCGTCGGGTCGCGGACGTGGTGCATCCGCGCGGGGGCGTCGGTGTTGCTCGACGGGCGCGTCGCCATGGCGCCTGACATACGCCCAGTACGGCTTCAGCGGAAACAACTGCTCGGACTCACGCAAGAACGCATCGAACGGGATGGGAGCTGTGCCCGGGCGCCGCGCAAGCACACGGGCCGGCGCGGAGTCGTGGATCGCCTCGACGCGCCGCGGCAGATGCGGTGTGCGGCCGACGGGACCGATAATGAATGTTGGCGGCGCGTCGAAGAACATCGCCCGGCCACGCAACGAATCCCGAGCCGAACGGCGCCCGCGCCGCGGGTTCCCATAAGATCCCTTCCAGGGGGCTATGCGTTTGTGTTCTCCAGCGATCGGCGTCGCGCGCCCGCTTCCGGATGTGCGGGATGTTGCCCGGACCCCACGTATCGATGAAACCCCGGAGCGACAATGCTCAGGACCGACGAACTGGACTACCAGCTGCCGCCGGGGATGATCGCCACCGAGCCGATCTCGCCCCGCGACGCGGCCAGGCTGATGGTCGTCCACGATCGCGGCGCGGGCGCGGTCGAGCACCGCCGCGTCCGGGACCTGCCCGAGCTGCTCCTCGCCGGCGATCGGCTCGTGTTCAACACCACGCGCGTCCTGCCGGCCCGGTTCGTCGGCGTGCGCGAGGACACCGGCGGCAAGGTCGGCGGGCTCTTCCTCAAGCAACTCGGCCACGGACGCTGGCTCGCCATGGTCAAGGCCAGACGCTTTCGCCCAGGCGCGCCCATCCGCCTGTTCGACGCCGCGGGACACAGCACGGGCGTGGTGCTCAGCCTGATCGAGCGCCCCAGCGAGGACGAGTCGGCGTGGGTGGTCGCGGTCCGGGACGAGGGCGGGCCCGTCGCCGCTGAGCGCACGCCGGCGGTCCTCGAACGCGTCGGGCTCACACCCCTGCCACCTTATATTCTCGGTGCCAGGCGGGACCGAGGCCTGACGCGCCCGGACGCGCAGGACCGCGCGTCGTACCAGACGGTCTACGCCGGCGAGCATGAGGCCGGGTCGGTCGCCGCACCCACCGCCGGCCTGCACTTCACGCCCGAACTGCTCACACGACTCGTCCAACGCGGAATCGAGCGCTCCGACACCCTCCTGCACGTCGGCGCCGCGACGTTCAAGCCGATCGAAACCGAGCACGTCCAGGAGCACCCAATGCACGCCGAGTGGTGTTCGATGACCGGCGGCGCGGCCGGGGCCATCCGTCAAACCCGCACCCGAGGCGGGCGCGTCATCGCGGTCGGGACCACGGCTGTGCGCACGCTCGAGTCCTACGCCCCACACATGGGGGGCGAGTTGCCGCCCTGGATCGAAACGAGGCTGCTGATCGCCCCGGGCTACCGATGGCAGGTCGTGGACGGGCTGCTCACCAACTTCCACCTGCCGAGGTCAACGCTCCTGGCGCTGGTGGCGGCGATGGTCCAGGGCGGGCCCGCCCGCGTGCGGGAGTTGTACGCGCTGGCGATGGATGAGGGGTACCGGTTTTACAGCTACGGCGACGCGATGCTGATCCTGCCGGAGCCGTGCGAGAGGAGGTGAACGCGGGAAAAGTCCGTCGGATCGGGCGCTCGCGTCGATAAGGGGCACCGGGCGGTCGCGGGATCGTTGCGGACTTTCGCGCTGAGGTGTCCGAGCCATGGACCTGGGCTTGCTGATCGAAGGAGTGAACGTGCGTGCGGTGCACGGCCCGCTCGATGTGCGCGTGTGCGACGTGACCGAGGACAGCCGAACCATCGTGCCCGGGTCGTTGTTCGTGGCGCGGCAGGGCGAGGTGACGGACGGTCGGCGTTACGCGGCCGATGCAGCCGACGCCGGTGCCGTCGCGGTGCTGAGCGACCAGGAGCCGATCGAGCCCGTGTCCGGCGTGACCTGGGTCGTGGCTGAGGACGCGCCCCTGGCGACGGCGGTCGTGGCCGAGCGGTTCTTCGGCTGCCCGTCGCGCCACCTGACGCTCATCGGCGTGACCGGGACCAACGGCAAGACCACGGTGGCGTGGATGATCCAGCGGATGATGATCGCTGCGGGCGTCCCGTGCGGGCTCATGGGCACGATCGTGGTGGACGACGGCGTGCAGGAAGCGCCGGCAACGCTGACCACGCTGCCGGCGATCGAATTGAGCCGAACCCTGGGCGTCATGCGCGAGGCCGGGCTGGCCGCGGCGGTGATCGAGGTGTCCAGCCACGCGCTCGCGCAGAAGCGGTCGGCGGCGATCGACTTCGACGTGGCGGTCTTCACGAACCTCTCGGGCGACCACCTGGACTATCACGGGACGGGCGAGGCGTACGCGTCGGCCAAGGCGCGGTTGTTCGAGCAGCTCGGGGCGGGAGGCACGGCGATCGTCAACGCGGACGATCCCAGCCACGTGAGGATGGTGCGCGATTGCAAGGCGTCGATCGTGCGGTGCACGATTGAGGGCGCGGCGGCGGAGTGCTCGGCGACGATCGTTGAGATGGGGCTTGGCGGATCGCGGCTGAGCCTGCGCGGGCCCTGGGGGCGCGCGGACGTATCGGTCTCGTTCACGGGTCGGCACAACGCGATGAACGTGCTGGAGGCGGTGGCGGCGTGTCACGCGGCGGGCGTGGCGGACCCGACGGGTGTGCTGAGCCAGTTGGAGCCGCCGCCGGGTCGGCTTCAGCGCGTCGGCCGCCCGGACCATCCGATCGCGGTGTTCGTCGATTATGCGCACACGGACGACGCGCTGGAGAAGGTGCTCTCAGCGGTGCGGCCGATGGTCGAGGGTCGGCTGTGGGTCGTGTTCGGGTGCGGGGGCGATCGGGACCGGACCAAGCGGGCGCGGATGGGCGCGGTGGCGTCGCGGCTGGCGGACGTGGTCGTGGTGACCTCGGACAACCCGCGGACGGAAGATCCCGAGGCGATCATCGCGCAGGTGCGCCGCGGGATCGATCGGGCGGTGGGCGAGTCGCTGCTGATCGAGCCGGACCGGGCTGAGGCGATCCGGCTGGCGATCGGGCGGGCGCGCGAGGGCGACCTCATCGTCATCGCGGGCAAGGGGCACGAGGACTATCAGATCCTGCCGGACGGGCGGGGGTCGACGGTGCGGCGGCATTTCGACGATTCGGAAGTCGCGGCGGCGGCGCTGCGCGAGCGCGGGCTCGAGCCGATGGAGCGGGCCGAGACGATCGGGACGGCGGGCGCATGAGTTTCTTCACGGCTGAGCGGGTGCGGTTGGCGACCGGGGGGCGATGGCTGGTCGAGCCGATGGACGGGGGCGACCCTGGCGGGGCTTCGATCGACTCGCGCACGACCGCGCGCGGGCAGATCTTCTTCGCGCTGCACGGCGAGCGGACGGACGGGCATCGGCACGTGGGGCAGGCGGCGCACGCGGGGGCGTGGGTTGCGGTGGTCGAGCGCGACATTGACGCGACGCAGTTGACGAATGGATGCGGCGTGCTGGTGGTCGAGAACGTCGCCGACGCGCTGGTCGCGTTGGCCCGGGCGTACCGGGACACATTCGTGCGCACGCGCGTGGTCGCGGTCACGGGCTCGAACGGCAAGACGACGGCGACGCGGATGATCGACGCGGCGCTGGGGTCGGCGCTTCGCGGGTCGGCGTCGTTCAAGAGTTTCAACAACGCGCTGGGCGTCCCGTTGACGCTGCTCAACGCGCGCCCGGGCGACGACTACCTCGTGTGCGAGCTCGGGTCGAACCACCCGGGCGAGATCGAGCGGCTGGCGCGGATCGTTCGGCCGGACGTTGCGGTCATTACGTCGATCGCGCGGGCGCACCTGGAGGGGTTCGGGTCTGTCGCGGGTGTGGTGCGGGAGAAGGGGTCGCTGCTGGGGCACGTCGGTTCGGGCGGTGCGGCGATCGTCAACGGCGACGTGCCGGAGCTGCTGGCGTACGCGAGCGGCGCGGGGACGCTGGTCACGTTCGGGGAGCGCGAGGGCGTGGACTTTCGCGTCACGGGCGTGCGGAGCGGCACGGCGGGGGTGTCGTTCACGATCGACGGGATCGGATCGTTCGAGCTGGCGATGCTGGGCGGGCACAACGCGATCAACGCGGCGGGGGCGCTGGCGGTGGCGCGGTGGTTCGGCGTCGATATGGAACGCGCGGGCGCGGGGCTGGCCCGGGTCGAGCCGCCGGCGATGCGACTGGAACGGTGCACGGTCGGCGGTGTGCAGGTCATCAACGACGCGTACAACGCGAACCCGGACTCGATGCTGGCGGCGATCCGGACGCTGGGGGCGGTTGA
>JADFOF010000164.1 GCA_022563015.1 Planctomycetota bacterium | reverse complement strand
ACTCAGACTCGGCGTCCTGCACACATCTCGCCACGACACCTGTTCTGAGGACGCACTACGCGCCGACCACCGCCTCGATCGCGGCTACCACTCCCGCCTTGTCCAGATCGTCGGTCTCGATCACGCTCGACGCGAGCTCGCGAAACAGCCCGTCGCGCGCATTGAACACCTGCTCGACCTCGGCCAGCGTTCCCGCCCCCGTCAGCGACGGCCGGTCGCTGTGGTCCGACCCCGCGAGTCGTGCGCGGAGCGTGTCGGGCTGTGCGCGAAGATAGAGTGCCGCCACACGCCCCGACGCGACCGCGCCGCGGATCAGGTCGTCCGCCCCCGGCGCCGTCGGCGTCCCCCCGCCCAGCGCCACGACCGTTCGCCCCGACGGGCGCGAGCGCAGCACGCGGTCGAGTTCTTCCCGCTCCGCCGCGCGAAACGCCGACTCGCCGAACCGGGCCCACGCCTCCGCCACTAACTTGGCTCCGAGCCGAACGAGTGTCAACTCGTCAAGGTCGATGAACGTGCGCCCCGACGCGGCCGCGAACTCGCGCCCGATCGTCGACTTGCCCGACCCGCGCAGACCCATCAGCAGTACCGTGCGTTCCGCCATCGTGTGCATCGTACGCGCAAGCCGCACGCCATCACGGACCGATCGCGCCAGTTCCCACACCAATTCCTTCGCGCTCTGTGTGATCTTTGCGCTCTTCGCGTTGAATACGCCCAACAGTCGGCTCGGAGATCCGACCTGCCTTTGACTCTAGCTGTCCGTCTTTACACGCGACAGGTACGACCCGTCTTCGGTGGTGACCCTGACCGTCTCGCCGATGACGATGAACGGCGGAACGCGCGTCTTCAGCCCCGTCTCCAGCGTCGCTTCTTTGAGCTGGTTGGTCGCTGTCGCGCCCTTGATGCCCGGCGGCGTGTCCTTCACAATCAGGTCCACCGCCGACGGCAGCTCGATCCCGATCGGCCTCTCCTCATAGCAGACGATGACCGCCTCGGTGTTCGGCCGAAGGTACTGCAGCGCGTCCTCCAGAACGTCCTCGGGCACGATGATCTGGTCGTACGTCTCCAGGTCCATGAATGTCGCGCCGCTGGCGTCGCTGAACAGGTATTCCATCTTCCGGCGGTCCAGCCTCGCGTCCTGGATCGTGTCCGACGAGTTCAGCCGCTTGTCGATGTTCTGCCCGGTCATCACGTCCTTCAGCCGTGCCTGGACATACGCCGGGCCCTTGCCGGGCTTGGTGTGCTCGGTCTTGATGACGACGAACAGCCGATCGTTGATCTTGCACGCAACGCCGGGTTTGAGTTCTGTAGCCTTCATAATTCCGCTTTCTTCTCAGGTCTCCCGCCTCGTGCGGGGAAAGATGGTAGGCTGCACGGCGGATCCAGTTTAGTGACTCACCCGGCCCCGCCGACCCGCGTTGCACAGAGGAGATTGACCATGTCCCCCATCCATCTGACTCGCCGCCAGTTCACCGCGGCTGTGGGCACGTCGATCTCGGCCTTTGCTCTCGCCCCGTCGCTGCTGGCCTCGACACGCCGCCGCGATACGTTCTTTGAGTGGAAGCAGCTGAGGCCGGGCGTGCACGCCGCGTTCGGGCAAGGCGGCAACGCCGGGCTGATCCAGACCGACGCGGGGGCGCTGCTGATCGACGCCAAGAACGCCCCGTATGGCACGACGCTCCGCCGCGAGGCTGACGCCATGGGCAGGCCGGTTTCCTTACTCATCAACACGCATCACCACGCGGACCACACCGGCGGCAACCATGCGTTTCTTCTCCACGACGACGCCGTGGGTGTGATGATGCACCCCAAAGCCAAGCCGCGCATCGAGAAACAGTTCGAGCGTTACGTGGCGCAGATGAAGCGAGCGCGGGACCAGATCGACGACCTCGGCGAGGACGTGCCGGAGGCTGCACGCGAAGAAATCAAAGCCGCCGCCGAGCGGGCCGACGAACTCGAGCCGGTCGATTTCGCAGCGAAAGCACCGCTCCCCGCGACCATGTTCGACGGGAAGGACGTGCATTTGGGTGATCTCGTGTTCTCGATGACACACGTGGGCCCGGGGCACACCGATAACGACATCTATGTATTCGTCGCCGAGCACAACCTGCTGCACACGGGCGATCTGCTCTTTCATAAGAATCACCCGTTCATGGACACCGCCGCCGGCGCGACGAGTGCGGGCTGGATCACATCATGCCGGGCCATGCTCGGGGTCTGCGACGAACAGACCATCGTCATCCCGGGCCACGGCGAGATCACCGACGCCGACGGAATCCGACAGCAGATCAGGTACTTCGAGGTCGTGCGCGAGGCAGCCGCCGGGGCGCTGGCTGATGGTCTCGAACGCGACCGCTTCGTCCAGAGCGACCTGCCGGTGTTCGAGGGCTACGGCTTTACGCGGATCAAGGAGCGCACGCTCGGCACGATCTACGACGAGATGGCCGAGCAGCGCGAGGGAGGGCGCTGACCGATCCGAGCCTTCGCCCGCAGCGGGCCCAGACTCGGCGTCCTTCAGATCCCGATGACGCCGAGGGTGAGTCCGCGAACCCTCGGATTCCGGCTGCTGCGCCACGAGCACTCCGCCCTCGTCAGCCGCGAGCTCGCCCCCGATATGCCCCGGAGCGACCGATCCGGAAGTCTGCTTGAGACTACTTCGCGCTGACCGTCAGCGCCGCCTCGATCGGTTCGGCCGCCCTCTCGATGTGCAATCGCTTCGTCCGGTGCTTCGACCAGTCGCTCACCCGCAGGTCCGGGCTCTCCTCGCCGTCGTGCACACGCAGCAGGTCGTAGACGTTGTCTCGCTGGGCGGGAACGAATCCCGACTCGCGGATCAGTCGGCACAGCACCGGCTCGTCCAGGCAGTACGTCGTTCCCGCCGACGACACCACGTTCTCCTCCATCATCACCGACCCCATGTCGTTGGCCCCGAACTTCAGCGCCACCTGCCCGATGTGCGGGCCCATCGTCACCCAGCTGGCGCCGATCGAGTAGATATTGTCCAGGAACAGTCGGCTCAGCGCCTGCGTCCGCAGGTAATCCGTGGACCCGCTCATGCGCACGCGCCGGCCGAAATCCGCGTGGACCCTGGTATCTCCGTCGCCCGCCAGCGTCGCCACCACGTCGCCGGGGAACGCACCGGCGTCCTCGACCTGCGCCCCCCAGTCCTTCACCCGTCCCAGCGGCGTGTTCTCGCGCTGGAAGGGCCAGGCAATGAACGACACATAATGTCCCATCCCCTCCGTCGCTCTGTCGCCCCTTCGTCGCTTCGTCGCTTCGTCGCTCCGTCGCTCCGTCGCTCCCGCCTCCTTCAGAATCCGGTCCTGCCAGTCTCGGACCAGCTTCATGTGGTGCACGCGGTCCGCGTACCCCTCGATGTGCCCGAACATCATCGTGGCGCTCGTGAACATCCCCAGCGTGTGGGCCACGTACATGGTCGTCAGCCACGCCTGGGCGTCGCACTTGCCGAGCCCGATCCTGCGGCGCACCGGGTCGGCGAAGATCTCGCCCCCGCCCCCGGGCACGCTGTCCAGCCCCGCCGATTGCAGCCGAACCATCACCCACCGGATCTTCTCCTCGAGCGTCGATCCCGGCGGGTCGAAGAAGTTCACGAACTCGATAAGCTCCGGCGGGCTGAACGCGTGCACATGCACCTGCGGAAACCGCGCCTTGATCGACGACAGCAGATCCAGGTACCAGTCCAGCGGCAGGTCCGGGTTCATCCCGCCCTGCATCAGGATCTGCGTCCCGCCGATCTCGACCAGCTCGGCGATCTTCTCGTGAATCTGCTCGTGCTCGAGCGTGTAGGCGTCGGCCTCATCGCCGTCGCGTCGGAACGCGCAGAACGTGCACCGGGCCGTGCACACGTTCGTGTAGTTGATGTTCCGGTCGATGATGTACGTCCGAATAGTCCGGCCGTGCAGCGCCCGGCAGCGGGCGTCGGCCCAACGTCCCAGGCTCAACAGCGTCGCCCCGCGCAGCAGCTCCAGACCCTGCTCGGGCGTGAGCCTCGCCTGGCCGCTCGACACCGCCGACAGCAGCCCTGGGTCCGAGGCGTCCAGCCGCGGGTGCTCGGGGGGCGGGGCGAAGGTATGGGTCATGGGCGGGCTCTGGCAGCGTGTATTCGTAAGTTTCAGGAACCTCTGAAACTTATGCGCCGCCTCGCCGCCGATCCACCCGGTCCCACCCTCTGCACGGGCTTTCCCAGCCTGCCCGCTCGCCGCCATGAGCCCCGTGCGCGCGTCAGATCAGCCGCCCGGTGACAGGCGGGGAGTCGCCCTCGGGCTGGCGGGTCGGCTTGGTCGGTGCTGCGTGCTGGTCGCCGACCGCCCGGTTGAGCACCCCGACCGCTCTGGGCCCCATGTTTGACGAGACGCCCCGGGCGCGTATGCCCGAGATCTCCTGGTCGATGGCACGGTCCAGCTCGCTCACGGACGTCACGATCACGCCGCGCGACACGCCCGCCCAGAACCGGGTGGCCACCAGCACCGCGATGCCCAGCCCCGCCATAGGCATCAGCACATGCATCGCGAACAGCAAGAACGATGAGCCCGCACCCGCCGAGACCGCCTCGCTGCCGGACACCATGCGCTCGAAGCCGCCAAAGAGCCCGGCGTATGGCATGGACGAGAACACGTCGCTCCACGGCAGGGCCAGCAGCGCCAACGCCAGCGACCACGTGCACGCGGTGACCGCCTTCTCCACGCCCGGGACCGACGCCCCGCCCCCGATCACCACACCCAGGAATGTCAGCACCGCAAGCCCCAGCGCCGCCACCACGCCGATCGTCACCGCCAGGTCCGAATACTGTTTCATCACGAAGTGCCACTTGCTCAGCACGACGACGTTCTTCTGGGCTTCCAGCTCCTCCAGCGTGGTGGATTTGCGCCCGAGGGTCTGCACGCGCGGCTCGGCCGATTCGGCCGCCACTTCGTCGCTCGGACTCGCTGCCGGCTGGGCCGTCGCGGACACGACCGACAGCTGCTGCGTCTTGGCCCCATCGGACGCGTCCTGGGCGCTCTCCCACCGCGCGTCGGTGAAATGCACGAAGCCGAACACCATCATCTGCACCAGCACCGCCAGCGCGAACATGGTGCACAAGATCGCCACGTGGAATCGCAAGTGGGCGATCGCGGCCGACACATGTTGCTTCGGTTGCATAGCAGCCTTCCTCGTGGGTGCACCCGGAGGGCCCGTCTGGATTCATCGGCCGGTTCGGGCCGCGTCTTCACCGCCCGCCGGGCGGATCCGGACCCACCGGCCGCATACGCCCCGGGGTTCCACGGTTTCGCCGCGGGACGCCCGATAACCGGTGCTCGCCGGCGCGGTCCGCCGACCCTCGTCAGCTCCTCGGATGGTGCCGGCGGTGCACGTCTTTGAGCCGCTTCGAGTCCACGTGCGTGTAGATCTGCGTCGTTGCGATGTCGGCGTGCCCGAGCAGCTCCTGCACGACGCGCAGGTCGGCCCCACCCGCGAGCAGGTGCGTCGCAAACGTGTGTCGAAGCACGTGCGGGTGGACGCCCTTCAACCCCGCCAGATCCGCCCGACGACGCACGATCTGCCAGATCGCCACGCGCTCCAGCGGCCGACCCGTGCGCGACAGGAACACCCGCTCGTCATCGCGTCCGTCCGTCCGAGCGAGCCCGGGCCTGCACGCGCTCAGGTACACGTCCAGCGCGTCCTGCGCCGGGCCTCCCATCGGCACCAGACGCTCACGCGACCCCTTGCCCATCACGCGGACCACCCCCAGCGTGTGCTGCACGTCCAGGAGCCGGATCCCCGCAGCCTCGCTCGCGCGAAGACCGCTCGCGTACAGCAGTTCGAGCAACGCCCGATCACGCTGCCACAGCGGCGGGTCGTCCGGTCGGTGCGGGTTCGGCCTGGCCGCGGACAGAAGCGCCCTCACCTGCCGCGGAGACAGCACATTGGGCAATCGCTTCCATCGCGTCGGCTGGTCGAGTATGTCCGACGGGTTGTGCTCGATGTGGCCTCGCGCGTGAAGCCAGCGACAGAAAACCTTGATCGTCGCCAGGTGCCGCGCCACCGACGACGACGCCATCCGGCGCTCCGACTTCAGCGCCGCGATGTGCTCGGTCAGCCGGCGCGGCGAGATCTCCCGCACCGATCGCACGCCGCGGTATTCGAGATCGATGATCAACTGCCGCAGATCGCGCTGGTACGCATCGATCGTGTTCGGCGCCAGCCCGCACTCGACCCGGATGTACGTCAGAAAGCCCTCGCGCACTCGATCGAAACCGCCGCTGGGGCGGGTCCGG
>JADFOF010000163.1 GCA_022563015.1 Planctomycetota bacterium | reverse complement strand
CCGCGTCATCGGCCGACCCATCTGCCTCTACCGCGCCCACGAGCAGCAGAAAACCGCGGAAACTGACGGCGGCGGGTTCAGGACCGAGCTGCCGAAGGTCGCCCGCGAGTTCTGCAAGAAGCGTGCGCTCGAACTCCCGCGCGGGCGCGCGCCGATGAAGCGCTCCCTCCGCGTCGCTGTCTTCAGCGACATCGGCTTTCGCTTCGGCGCGGGTATCGCGCACCGGCGATTGGCCGCAGGGTTCGCCGCTGCCGGCCACGAGGTCTTCCCCTTCGCCGCCGCCAGCGCCGACGATGGGCAGGCCGCCAACGTCACCACCTCCGAAGTCGTCGGCGCGATCGCCTCGTGCGAGCCGGACCTGGTGCTCGTCGGCAACCTGCACGGCGCGCAGCTCGACCCCATCCGGGCCACGGACATGCTCGGCGCCATCGCCGAACGCTTCGAGACCGCCTTCGTCCTGCACGATCTCTGGCTGCTCACCGGCCGCTGCGCCTACCCCGGCGGGTGCGATCGCTTCGACCGCGGGTGCGACGAATCGTGCACCTGCCCCGGCGCATACCCGGCCCTGGAGCCGGACCGCGTTGAGCAGGCGTGGAACGCCAAGCGCCGCGTGCTGGCGCTCTCCGATCGGCTCACACTCCTGGCCAACAGCCGCTGGACACTCGACCGCGCCCGGCACGCGCTGCGCCTGATGGATCGCCCGCCGGCGATGGACTGGATCACCTACGGCCTGGACACCGGCGTCTTCCGCCCGCGCGACCGGGCCGCGTGCCGGGAGAGCCTCGGCCTCCCCGACGACAGGTTCATCGTGATGACCAGCGCGTCGTCGCTGGCGGATGAGCGCAAGGGGCTCGCGATCCTGCGCGACGCGCTGGCATTGCTCGACCTGCCCGATCTGCTGGTGGTCTCGCCCGGGTGGCTCCCCGCCCGCGACCAGCCGCCCATCCCCGGCATGAGGGCCATGGGCTACATCGACGATGACAAGACATTGGCGATGCTCTACGCCGCCGCCGATATTTTCGTAGGCCCGAGCGTCAGGGAAGCCTTCGGCCAGGTCTTCGTCGAATCCGCCGCGTGCGCAACGCCGTGCGTGGGGTTCCGCGTCGGCGGCGTGCCCGAGGCGGTGGGGCATGGCGTGGGCGGGCTGATCGCCGATGAGATCACGCCCGAATCACTCGCCGACTGCATCGCCCAACTGCACCGCGACCCCGCGCTGCGCCGCGACCTCGGCGCATGGGGTCGAATCCGCGCACAGAGCGACTTCTCGCTCCACGCCGCGCATCACCGCATGCACGAGGCCCTCACCGCCACGGGTGTGGCCGAACGCATCGGGCTGCACTGCAAGATCGACTTCAGCGCGCCGACCAGCGTGCCCCGTCCGACGCCGATCAATCCCGCCGACCCCGCCTACCGCGTTGTCTCAGGGCTGGACCCGTGGGAATCGGCGGTGCCGCAGCGATCGCTCGGACGGTTCCGCTGGGCACTGGGCCCGACATGCGTCGTCGAGTTCCCGTGCCCGCACGAGGGCTCAGCCACGCTCGTCATCGCCTGCCGCAACGATCACACCGGCCAACGCCTGCGGATCGTGGTGGGGGGGCGCGAGGCCTGCGACCTGCCCGTGCCGGTCTGCGGCGACCGCGACCACATGATCCGCGCCGACGTGCGCGTGCAGCGGGGCCTCAACCGCGTTGAACTGCATCACTGGAAGTGGACCGACGACCCCGGCCGCCCGCTGGCAAACCGCATCATCTCGATCAACCTGATCCCACGCTGAATTACGGCAGCGCCGGCGCCCACAGGTAGTACGCGTTCGCCGGGCTGACCCCGCCCAGTCGGCTGCCGATCTCAAGCCGAATCCCTGCCAGCTCTTCGGCTCGCGGCGCAGGCTGCGCCAGGCTCGCGTACGCCGACCGCGGTCGAGACGCCACCGAGTGGTACTTGACGAGTTTGGCGCGCTCGATCCCCGCCAGCGCCTTGGCCCGGTCAAACGCGTCGTACAGGTCGCCCTCACCGTCCGCCAGCCCGATCTCAACCGCGCGCGCCCCCGTCACCACCCGCCCGTCCGTCGCCTCGGCGACATACTGCGCTTCGAGCCCCGGCCGACGCTCGATCACCAGCCCCTTGAACCGCGCGTAGAACTCATCGACGATGCCCTGCAACAGCTCGACGTGCGCATCATTCTGCGGCGTGAGCGGATCACCCATCGCCTTGTTCGGGCCCGACACGATCGGGTTCGAGAAGATCCCGATCATCGACAGTCCCTGGCTGACGTTCACGCTCGGGATGATGACCCCGATCGAGGCCGTCAGCGTGGTCGGCATCGTGAGAATCTCATCCGCCGCCAGCGCCGTGTAATACCCACCGCTGGCCGCGACCTCCCCCAGCGACGCGACCACCGGCTTGCCGGTCTCACGCCGGAACCGCCTGATCTCCCGGTACGCGATGTCGCTGCCCGTCACAGTGCCCCCAGGAGAGTTGATGCGGATGATGACAGCCTTGACCGCGCGGTCTTGCGCCGCCACACGCAGCCGGGCGACCAGCGAGTCCACCACGCTCTGGGCAGGGCCCAGGAACGATCCGGTCGCGGACTCGGTGATGAGCCCGCGCACGTCGATGAGCGCGACCTTGTCGCGCGGCGAGCCCGCATCGCGGTGCACCGTCGTCTCCACCAGCCGCCGTCCGCCGTCACCCAGCGAGAGCGTCACCGACCTCGGCACGCACGCGCCCGAGAGGCTCGCCGCCACGGCCAGGGCCAGCGCCAGACACGCTCGACAGATCCGTTCGGGATTCTTCATGGTCACAGTGTATGGCGGACACCCGCTACGCTTGGCGCGTGACCAGCACCGCCCCTGTCCCGACCGGCCACGTGCCCGTGCTCATCGACGCGGTGATCCGGCTGCTCGAACCCCGGCCGGGCGAGCGGTACGCCGACGCCACCGCCGGGCTGGGCGGCCACGCCGCCGCCGTCGCAACCCACCTCGAACCCGACGGCGCCGTGGTGCTCAACGACCTTGACCATACGAGCCTCGACCGCGCAGCCTCGGCGGTGCGGGCCGCCGCCAGCGGTGTCAACGTCCGGATAATCCATGGCTCCCTCGCCCGGCTTCCCACCCACCTGGCCGACCAGCCCGCCGACCTGCTGCTCGCGGACTTCGGCTTCGCCTCGACGCAGGTCGATGATCCGGCCCGGGGGTTCTCGTTCAAGCGCGACGGCCCGCTGGACATGCGTATGGACACCTCCTCGCCCATCACCGCCGCGGAGCTCGTCCGGACGCTGTCCGAGGCGGAATTGGCCGATCTCATCCGCCGATTCGGCGAAGAGCGCAACGCCCGCGCCATCGCCCGGAAACTTGTCGCTGTCCGCGCACACGAGCCGATCACCTCGACGGCCCAATTCGCCGCGATCGTGCGATCGATCGTCGGACCAACGGGCCGGAATCGAGCGATCGATGGTGCAACGCGCACATTCCAGGCCCTCCGCATCGCCGTCAATGACGAGATCGGCAGCATCGAGGCGCTGCTCCGATCGATCGCGCGCGCCGCCCAGCGCCTGAACGCCGGCGAGGCGACCTGGCTCACACCGGGCGCCAGGATCGCCATGATCAGCTTCCACTCGCTCGAAGACCGTCCGGTCAAGCGGGTGTTCGCGGACCTCGTGGAACGGGGTCTGGCATCGGCGCTCACGCGCAGGCCGGTTCGCGCCGGTCCGGACGAGCTGGCACGAAATGTGCGTGCTCGACCCGCAAAGCTGCGCGCGATCCGCCTGCGCGGGGAATCGGGGATCGGCTGAAAAGCCACATCAGATCTCGGGCGCTGGAGGCGCACCGCGGCTGAACAAGCTGTCGGTCGGCTGCGGGATCGGCCCGCGGCCCAAGCTCGTGCACGCCTCTCAAGGATCACTCACCTTGACCCGAGAACAAAAGCTCGCACTCATCGTCGGTTTCTCACTCACACTCCTGGTCGGGATACTCCTCACCGACCACCTCTCGCAGGGGCGCGTGGCGCGCGTCGACGGCGTCGCCGAACGCGAGGGCACGCTGCCCACACTGGTCGGCACCGTCCCGCAAAGCGCCTACGCGATTTCCTCCGCCGACAACCCGGCACCCGCGCAGGTCGAACCCGCGCCTTTGACGCACGACGGGCCCGCGACGACCCAGCACGTTGCCTTCACCCAGGATCCCCTCACCAGGATCCTCGATGCTGATGTGGAGGCGATCCAACAGCCCTCCGCGTCAACCGCCCAAGCCGAACCACAGCAAACCGCCGTCCCATCGATCCTCGAGGTGGCCGCGTCCCACGGCGTGGAGCTCGTGCCCGTCCAGCAACACACGACCCAGCCCACAATCATCGACCCCCTGGCCCCGACGCCGGACCCCGCCTGGTACACCGTGCAGCCCAACGACAACCTGTACCAACTGTGCGAGCGTTTCTACGGCACGGGCACGGTCTGGCCGAAACTCGCCGCACACAACACCAGCCGCGTCAAGGAGAACGGGTGGGTCCGCGCCGGCGTGCGCCTGCAGATCCCGCACCCGAGCGTCGTGCTCGGCCCCGGCGCGACCTTCGCCAGCCCGCTGTTCGAGCCCGACGACCCTGCGCCCAGCCAGCCCGCCCCCACACCGACCGAGCCGGACCGCAAGCTGCGCAAGTACCAGATCCAGCCGGGCGATTGCCTCAGCGTCATCGCCCAGAACGAGCTGGGCACCATCCGGCGCCAGGGCGAGATACTCGCGCTCAACAAGGACCGCCTGCACGACGCCGACGACGTGCGCTCGGGCATGGTCATCCTGCTCCCCGCCGGCTGACGCCCCAGGGGCCCACACATGCTCGCGCCGTCCGATCGATCGATGTTTATCAAAATCGTCCTGGTCATCGTGGCCGTGGGTGCAACCGGTTTCGGACTGCTGGTGGCCCGTCACCAGCGCGCCCAGGCCGCCCACGAGTTGGCCGCTGCCCGGCTCCGAATCCTTCGCGCCGACGCTCGCCTGGCCTCCCTTCGCGCCCACATCGCCGCCAGGGTCTCACCCGAGGGTGTGGCCGAGATGGCTGAACACCTCGGCCCCACCGTGCCGCTCCTGAGCCGATACACAACGCACTTCCCCCACGACCGGCCCCGCGATCTCGCCCTGGGAGCCAACGAGTGAACCGTGCGATCGGCACGAGGATCGATCGCTGCGGCGTCGGGATGATCCTGATGATCTCGCTCCTGCTCGGGGTCGTGGTCGCGCGCGTCGTCCAACTCCAGCTGGCCCCGGACCCGCGCCTGATGACCTTCGTCGGCGATCACTCCGCCGGCCAGATCGTCCCCGCCCTCCGAGGCGATGTCATCGATCGCCGTGGGAGACTCCTCGCCTCGACCCGGTTCGGCTCCCGCGCCTTCGTGGACCCACTCCGCCTGCCCGATCCGCCGGACGAGGTCATCGTCGAGCTGGCCCGGATCATCGACCGCGACCCCGGCCCGATCGGCCGGCGCATCGCCGACGCCATCTCCCACAACCGGCGCATCCTGGACGCGCGAGGCTCGGCCCAGACCATCGGCCCGAAGACCGACGCCCAGGTGCGGGCCGAGCTGATCAGCATCATCAAGGCCCGGTTCGCGCGCTCGAACCAACCGCCACCGCACGAGCCACCCGACCCGACGCCCTCCTTGCGACGATACGTCCGCATCAGCGGCGTGCTCAGCGATGAGCAGATCGCGGCTGTGCGGGCGATCGACGCGCCCGGCGTTCACCTCGAACGAGCCACCGTACGCGAATACACCGCCGCACACCTCGCCGCATCGATCGTGGGCAAGGTCGGCTTCGACGGCGGCGGGCTGCTCGGCGCGGAATTGCTCATGGACGACAGACTCGTCGGCATCGACGGGCGCGTGCGCTACGTCCGCGACGCGTACGGTCGGCCTCTATGGATCGAAGTCGGCGATTACGTGCCCGCCGATCCCGGCCGCGACGTGCAACTCTCAATCGACATCGAGCTGCAGCGCATCGCCGCCGACGAGCTGAATCGCGGCGTCCAGCGCGCCGACGCCGCCGGCGGCCGGCTGGTCATGCTCGATCCCGACTCCGGCCAGATCCTCGCCATGGTCGATGTCGTGCGCGATCTTCCGGACGCTGTGCCCTTCCAGTGGGAGGATCGCGACAGCCCCCGCCAACGCTCAGGCCAGACCCCTCGCCAGCGCTACATCACGCTCAGGCCCGACCCCGCCCGCGACATCCACCCGGCACTGGCGCGCAACCGCTGCGTCGAGGACGTGTACGAGCCCGGCTCCACCTTCAA
>JADFOF010000162.1 GCA_022563015.1 Planctomycetota bacterium | reverse complement strand
CATTTAACACGCGAACGATGACTACGCCGTGGTTTGCCCGAAAGCACAACACGCTGCTCTTCTACTCGAAGACGGGGGGCCACATTTTCAACGCGGACGCTGTGCGGGTTCCGCACCGACCGGAGAGCTTAGTGCAGTACGATCGCACTGATGAGCAAGGACGGAGGTACAAACAACAATCCGGAGACGGTCGGACGTACCTCAATGAGCTTGGCCAGCCTTGCCCCGATGTCTGGGATATTCAGATTCTCGGCTCGCGCGATACCGAGCGGACTGGATACGAAACGCAGAAGCCCGAGCGGCTTTTGGAGCGAGTGATTGCCGCGTCCTCGGCGGAAGGATCACTCATCGCGGATTTTTTCTGTGGCTCAGGCACGACCGGGGCAGTCGCTGAGAAACTAGGAAGATGCTGGATCATGGCCGACCTGGGCCGCTTCGCCATCCACACCACGCGCAAGCGCCTCATCGACGTGCAGCGCACGCTCAGCGCCGACGGCAAGCCGTATCGGTCCTTCGATGTCCACAACCTGGGCCGCTACGAGCGGCAGTGGTGGCAGCAGGAGGCGCTCAAGGGATATGACACCGAACACCGCCGCGTCGTGCTGGAGTTCTTCAAGGCCGAGATCCTCGACCCGGCCAAGTCTTCCAGCCCGCTGATCCACGGGCGCAAGGGGCGTGCTCTCTGTCATGTGGACGGGATCGACAGCATCTTCACCGCCGCCGAGGCCCGGGCCGTGGCGCAGGCGGCGGCGGGGATGGGGGCGACCGAGGTCTACTGCCTTGCGTGGGACTTTGAGATGGACATCCGCCAGCGGATGACGGCGATCGAGGCCGAGACGAGCGTCAAGATGTACCCGGTGAAGATCCCGCGCGAGATCATGGAGCGCAACCGCACGAGCCCGCCCCCGTGGCTGGAAGTGGCGGTGCTGGAGGCCGAGCCGGTGTACCGAACTCCGGGAAAGGGGGCGAAGGGGGCGAAGGGCGAACCGACCCGCGTGGACATCAAACTCACCCGATTCCTGCCCTCGCTGGCCGAGGTGCCGACCAAGGAACTCGAGTCCATCCGCGAGCGTGCTATCGAGAGCGGATTCGACTTTATCGACTTCTGGGCCGTCGATTTCGATTGGCACGAGGACCAGCCCTTCAACCACCACTGGCAGGACTATCGCACGCGCAAAGACCGGAGCCTCAAGACCGTGAGCGAGGCGGGGCACGAGTACGCCAAGGCCGGAAAGTACACGGCGTGCGTGAAGGTGGTGGACGTGTTCGGGTGCGATACGAGTATCACTGTGCCCGTGAAAATTGGAGGGAAGTGAGCCATGCCCAGAACCCCCTCCATCAGCGCGGGCCCCGCCGATATCACGCTGAACCTCGACTCGATCTCACCGTTGTACGCTCCCTGGGAGGAACCCACGGCCCATCGCGCGCGGGCCAAGGAGCCCAATAAGCCCGCGCTGGTCGTCGCCCGCCGACGACCCAGCAAACTGCCGGTGGTCAACGAACTGCGCGGTCTGGTCCGCGACTGGCGCGAGAGTGAGTACCCAGGATCGAGTAAGACGACGCGGACGCTGTTGCACTACTGGTTCGAGCGATCACACCGTGTGCAGGGGCCGGAGGGGGAGATCGAGTTCCGCTACTACTACTGCCAGCGCGAAGCGCTCGAGACACTGATCTACTTGAAAGAGGTCCGCAAGACCGACCGCGTGAGCCAGATTCTCGCCGAGTACGGCGGGCCACTGCTGGCGACCGCCGCGCTGGGGGTGCCGGACGAGGAGGACGCCTGGCCCAAGGCCTGCTTCAAGATGGCCACGGGGAGTGGCAAGACCAAGGTGATGGCTCTTGCGATTGCGTGGTCGTATTTCCACGCGCTCTTCGAGAGCGATTCACCGATGGCGAAACACTTTGTAGTGATCGCGCCGGGCCTGACCGTGTACGAGCGCCTGAAGGATGATTTCGTTGCGGGCAAGGACAAACCGGATATTTTCAGCGTTGACCCGATCATTCCTCCAGAGTGGCGCGGCGACTGGAACATCAGCGTCGTGGAGCAGGACGCGGCGGGCGGCGCTGCCACGGGCGGCGTGATCTACCTGACCAACATCCACCGGCTGTACGACCCCTCCAAGCGCAAGGGCAAGAAGGACGCCGAGTATTACGAGTTCATGGGGCCGAGCGTGAGCAAGGCCAGCGCGCTCGATGTGGGCGCGGCTCTGCGCGAGCGGATCACCGGCCACAAGTCGATCATGGTCCTGAATGATGAGGCCCACCATGTGTGGGACCCCGACCTGGAGTGGAGCAAGGCGATCCGGTTCCTGCACGACGGGTGCAGGGCGCGGGGGGGTACGGGCGTCGTCCATCAACTGGACTTCACGGCGACGCCCAAGGACAATGAGGGGAACCTCTTCAAGCACTGCATCTGCGACACGCCGCTGGGCGAGGCGGTGGACGGAGGGCTCGTCAAGTTTCCGATCATCGGCAAGGCCAGCAAACTGGTCGAGGGGATCTCGACGAATGCGGGGTACAAGTACGACACGCACCTGCGCCTGGGGTACAACCGTTGGGAGGCCGCGACGGATGAATGGAGCAAGGTCGGGAAGAAGGCGCTGCTCTTTGTCATGTGCGAGAGCACCCAGGCTGCGGACGAGATCACCAGGAGGCTGAATGACGATCCGGAGGTGTTTCCGCTGCTCAAGGGCCGGACGATCAACCTGCACACCAACCTGAAGGGGCGCGTCGTGATGAAGGGCACCGGTGAGAACCGAGTGGCCGTGTTCGAGGAGAATGAACGCCAGATCAGCGACGACGACTTGAGGGAACTCCGAAAGCTCAGCCGTGAGTTGGACTCGGGAGAGAGCCCGTATCTGTGCGTTGTGTCCGTGCTGATGCTGCGCGAGGGGTGGGACGTGAAGAACGTGACGACGATTGTCCCGCTCCGCAAGTTCAGCGCCGAATCGGGCATTCTGCCGGAGCAAACCCTCGGTCGAGGCCTGCGGCGCATGACCGGGCCGGGCGTACCCGGCGGCACCGTGGAGACTGTATACGTCATCGACCACCCTGCGTTCGCCGAGTTGTACCGTGATGAACTGGAGCAGGAGGGAGTGATCCCGGAGATCGTCGATGCGAATCGGCCGCTCAAGACGACCGTGGACATCTTTGTGGACCCGAAGAAGGACGCGGACACACTGGACATCACGCTGCCGCAACTCTCCGCCGGATTCAAGCGCAAGCCTGTGCTCGACCCTCCGACGATGGCGGACGTGAAGGCCGGATTCGCCGATCTCCAGAAGCTCCCGATTGACAGCAAGACCGATCGGGTGATCGACTTCGAGGGGCGATCGCTGACGACTGGCGAGTTGTTGGCGAGGCTCAGGATCGACCTCCCACAGTTGGCGACTGCGGCGCTGGCGGTGACGTACTACGTTTCGCTCATCGAGGCCGAGTGCAAGGTGCAGGGGCTCTTCAAGAGCATCGGCGGGCTTATTCAATCGTTCATCGAGGAGGTACTCTTCGTTGAGCCGGTCGGCCTCTACGACACGCGGCTGGCGGCACGACTAGGCGACCCGGATGTGGCGACGCATGTGCTGCACGTCTTCGTACCGCTCGTGCGGGACCGGACGATCCAGACCGAGGTGCGTGCGCCTGAGTTGCCTCCCGTATCGCTCAAGGACTGGAAGCCATACAAGGCCTCGCACAGCGAGCGCAACCCGTGCAAACAAGCCGCCAAGACGATGTTCAACCTCATCCCGTGCCGGTTGGCGTTGGAGGCGGCGCTGGTGCCGGGGCTGGACCTCAAGGACAACGGCGTGGCGGCGTTCGCCAAGAACGCGGGGCCGCAGTCGCTCCGCATTGACTACGTAAAGGCCAACGGCCAACTCAGCACGTATACGCCGGACTTCTTCGTTCGCAGCGACGACGGGGCGATGTACCTTGTGGAGACCAAGGGCCGCGAGGACACCGACGTTTCCCGCAAGGCGCGTGCGGCGGTCGCGTGGTGTGAGGCGGCCTCGAAGGCCGGGGCGACGTGGCAGTATGTGTACGTTACCGAGAGCGGGATGCAGGCGATGAGCGGCGGGGAGTTTGCGCACTTGGTCCGCGCGTGCGCCCCGGCGCTCCAAACGCTGGTCCACGAAGAAGAGATGCAGGAGGCGGCCCCACTCTTCGCGGAGGCCATCGCTCAGGACGTGAAGGCGGCGCTGCCCGCGTTCATCGACCAGGCCACGCTGGACGCGCTGCCCGAGGCGGCCCGCAAGGCGGCGGATGAAGCGATCCTGATGTTTGAGTTCCTGACCAAGCGGGAGGGCGTGAACCTCGCGCCCGCGTTCACCGCGCTGCTGGGGGCGCTGGACAACGCGGCCAGGGCGCTGGTCGTCCAGCGGCTCGGGCCGCTTGTGCCCGCCCTCCCCGACGACCAGAGACCGTGGTTCGAGCCCTACTTCCGGGGCAGTGCGGCGAAGCCCGCGGACCATTACAAGCGTGTGTCGAAGAACCTGCGCAAGACCCTGCTGTTCGACAGCGGGCTCATGCCGATCGGCCTTCTTCGGGATTGCCTCGACTACGCTCTCAACGACAACGCGAAGATCGGGGGCGTGTTCGATGCGCTGAAGCGGGCTTTTAAGTTCTCCGGTGGCCGCAAGATGCTCGCCGAAGTGAACTTTGTCTACGATTTTCGCAACGTGCACGTGGCACACCAGGAAAGCACTATCAGCGACGCTAGGCCCGCTGGTGCCGCGATGGGCCGTTGGATCCGGCTGCTCGGGTTGCTGTCGTCAACGGCGGAGGGCGCTGCACCCACAAACGGCTGACGTTGCGATGCGGTCGCCCTCCCGCTCTTCTCGACTCCCACTCCGCGGCCTTCGCGTAACACTTCGCGCTCTTCGACGACGGTGCCGGCCCGGCCCTGTACGTCGGCGGGGATTTCTTCCACGCCGGCTTCGTGTCGGCCAACGGCATCGCCCGCTGGCGCTGCGAGCCAACGTGCTACCCCGACTGCGACGGGAACGGGTCGCTCGACATCTTCGACTTCCTCTGCTTCCAGAACGGCTTCGTCAACGGCGAGCCCTACGCCTGCGATTGCGATCCCGACCCGGCCTGCGACATCTTCGACTTCCTGTGCTTCCAGGGTGCGTTTGTGGGTGGGTGTCTGTAGGCAGGGCTCAGGCGGAACAGAACGGCTTGAAAGCACTTGAGACCACCGATCAAGGTTGACCATGGCGTTCCGCACATCTGGCGGCAGCGACATCGAAGCCGCTGCCCGATTCGGGGCGGTTGGGTGTAGACTACACGAACTGGGATCCCGGCGTGACACAAGCGAAAGGCGAGACCATGAAGATTCTGCGGTTCCTCATCCTTCCGATCACCGCTCTCAGCCTGTTCGGTTGGACCCAGCCACAAGAAGACACAGTCACACCTGAGCGCAGGCATCCGGGCCACCAAATGAAGGTCGAGTACATCCCCACGGCTGCTGAGTTCAAAGTCGGCGAGCCGGTGGCAGTCGAGCTTCGGATTACGAATGTGGGCGAGACTTCATTCCGATTCATGAGAGGCGGCCGACAGCGCGGGGCGCGCGACAACCAATTCGCATTCAACGCCCAGTTCGGCCGCCGAATGCTGCCTGACATCGGCGACCCCATTCACTTCGGCGGCATTGCTACGTTCGTGCAGCTTGAGCCGGGCAAGACAGTCGAGATTCGAGTCGATCTCGACGGGTGGTTCTCCTTGAACGAAACGGGCACTTACATGTTGCGCGGCAGTTATTACATGGCGTTCACCGAGCCGGACTCAGAGAGCTTCTCAACAATCTGGGAGGACTACGCAACTTCTGAGTTCATGATCAGGATCGGCGATGAATGACCGACATACCGACCCTGCCTGCGACATCTTCGACTTCCTGTGCTTCCAGGATGCGTTTGTGGCGGGGTGTCCGTAGGGGACCGGCCTAGCTCTCCGCCCCGCCCTCTGTCTGTTCTTCAAAGCGCTCGACGATGTGGATGATCCTGGCTCTATGGCGTTCAAATGCCCAGTCAACCGGGCGCAGAGTGCCCCCCCAGCCCCCCGGTTCTGCCGTCCGCGATCCCCTACCTCGCCAGCCATCGCGCGTTGTTCGCCCGCTGTCGTTCGGCACGCTCGGCGCCCGCCGCGCCCGATCAGCTCACCACCAGCTCGTTCGCCGCAGCCTCGGCCGTGGTGTCGTTCCACCGCAGATCATCCGCCACCAGGTTCAGAGCCACCCGCAACTGGACCACGACCGGGTGATCCGGTCGCCCACCCCCTTGGCTCTCCCAATGGTCCATCACCTGGAAGA
>JADFOF010000006.1 GCA_022563015.1 Planctomycetota bacterium | reverse complement strand
AACCCTCGCCCAGACCGGGTCCGAGCACTGCGTCCACAAAACGCTTAAGTCGAATATTCTTTACAGAAGCGACGGAGCGACGGAGCGACGGAGCGACGGAGGGGGGGAGAGACGGAGAGACGAAGAGACGGAGAGACGAAGTGAGGGAAAGACTGAGGGGCGGCGCGGCGGGGAGGATGTGATCGACTGGACTGGCCGCCCGGGACATACGGTCCAACCTGATGGCTCGGTCATCATCGATAACCTGCTCCGGTCCACCATCGTCGCGGCTACCAACGAACTCATCGCCGACGGGCTGGACTGGACGCTCTCGGTCTTCGTCGATAACGCGGGCATCATCGCGTTCGACGACGAGACTGCAATCTGCGTCAAAGTCGAAACCCACAACCACCCCTCGGCCATCGAGCCCTATGGCGGGGCAGCCACGGGCATCGGCGGCTGCATCCGCGACATCATCGGCACGGGGCTGGCCGCCAAACCCATCGCCTCGACCGATGTCTTCTGTGTCGCCAACCCCGATCTTGAGGACATTCCAGCGGGCTGCCTGCATCCGCGCCGCGTTCTGACCCAGGTCGTCGCGGGCGTGCGCGACTATGGCAACCGCATGGGCATCCCCACGGTGAACGGAGCCGTCCACTTCGATGATCGCTACGTCGGCAACCCGCTGGTCTTCGTGGGCTGCATCGGCACCATGCCCCGCCACCTGATCGCCGGTGATCCCAACACGGGCGATCTCATCGTGGTCCTCGGCGGGCGCACGGGCCGCGACGGGATCCACGGCGCCACGTTCAGCTCGGCCGAACTCACCGACACCCACGCCGACGAGTTCGCGCACGCGGTCCAGATCGGCAACGCCATCGAAGAAAAGCGAATGCTCGATGCGATTCTGCGGGCGCGCGATGACTTTGACACGCCGTTGTTCACGTCGATCACGGATTGTGGCGCGGGCGGGTTCAGTTCTGCGGTCGGCGAGATGGGCGAGCAACTCGGGGCCGAGGTCCACCTCGACAAGGCTCCGCTCAAGTACGACGGGCTGAGCTACACCGAGATCTGGATCAGCGAGGCGCAGGAGCGCATGGTGCTGGCGGTTGACCCGAGCCGACTCGAACAACTCCAGCGCATCTGCGACGAGGAGCACGTCGAACTGGCGGTGCTGGGCACGTTCGGCACGCCGGGAGCCGAACTGATCCTCAACTACCGGGGCACGCAGGTCGGGCGCATGCCCATGGACTTTCTCCACCACGGCATCCCGACACCGACAAGAGAGGCAACCTGGAACCGAGCCCCCTGCGGAAGCAGGGGGTGGAATGCAACTACGGCGCTCGATTCACATGAAGCGCCAGGGTCGCGAACACCCCCTGCTTCCGCAGGGGGCTCGGATAAACAACTCGACATCCAGTCCACACTCCTCGCACTCCTCGCGCACCCCAACATCGCGTCCAAGCACTTCATCATCCGCCAGTACGACCACGAGGTGCAGGGCAACGCTGTGGTCAAGCCGCTGATGGGACCGGCCGGCATCGGCCCCATGGACGCCAGCGTCATCGAACCCGTCCCCGGCTCGGGGCGCGGGCTGGCCATCGCGTGCGGCCTCGGTGTGTGCACGACGCCCCAGGACGACCCGTACCAGATGGCCCTCGCAGCCATCGACGAGTGCGTGCGCAATCTCGTCTGCACCGGCGCCGACCCGAGCCGCATCGCGATCCTCGACAACTTCTGCTGGCCCGGTTGCACCGACCCCAGGAACCTCGGCTCGCTGGTGCGGGCGGCCGAGGGGTGCTACGACGCCGCCAAGGCCTACCGCACGCCGTTCGTCTCGGGCAAGGACTCACTCAACAACCAGTTCACGACCGAGGACGGGCGAACCATCGAGATCCCCCCCACGCTGCTCATCACCGGCATCGGCATCGTCGAGGACGTCAACAAGTGCGTGACGACCGACGCCAAGCACGCGGGCAACGTGCTGATCCTCGTGGGCCAGACGCAGGACGCGATGGGCGGCTCGCACTTCGAGCAGATCAATGGCATCCAGACGGGCGTTGCATCGTCGCTCCCCGTCACCGATCTTGCACAAGGCCCCGCGCTCGCCCATGCAGTCGCGGCACTCATCGGCGAGGGTTTCGTCCAGTCCGCCCACGACGTATCCGACGGCGGCCTCCTCTGCGCTGTCGCCGAGATGCTCATCGGCGCAGCGGGAGAATCCCCGATCGGTGCCGAGCTCGATCTTGCACACGTGCACGCCGACGCAACCATTGCAGCGTTCTGCGAATCGCCCAGCCGCTACGTGCTCGAGGTCTCGCCCGACAATCTCGAAGCGACCGCTCGGCATCTCGGCGAACTGCCCTGGACCAGGATCGGCACGCTCACCAACTCGGGCCGACTTGCGTGGACGGGTCGCCTCGACGTCGGAGTAGAAGAAATGACGAATTCGTGGCGAGGCACGCTCGACTGGTAGCCATGTTATGCTGCCGAGGTCATGCGCGATGTTCTCAAGAGTGATCTCTATCGCAAACTCGGCTACGGTGGCGACGTGCGTGAGTATGACGCAGTTCTGTGCGAAGCCAGCCTGACGAACCCCCGCAAGACCCGAATCAGCGTCAACAAGGTCTCGCAAGTCGAAAGTCTGCTGGCCAAATGGTTCGTGCGCGTCTGCAATCGAGGCGATTGCAAGGCACGTGCGAAGAGTTTCCCCGATGCGCGAATCATCACGCCCTCATCTAATCAGTCCCGGTGCGAGGTCTGCGGCGGATCGATCAACCGTACCGCAGTGGACAGGATGGTCGGCACATGTGAATCAATCGGCTGGAGCAAGCTGTGCGTTGTCGGGGGGTCTCCCAACACCAGGAACGAACTCGCGGTTCTCGTTGATGATCGTCTCGAACTGAGGCTGATCATCGGAACTGTTTCAAGAACGCGCACACAAGCCGACGCCGACTTGGTTTGGGCCGACAAGATTGTGATCTGGGGACAGACCGAACTGGACCACAAGGTTTCGTCGCTATACCACGGACCGCATGTCATCCTGATCGCGAAGAAGGGGATTGCGGAGTTGGCAAGCGCCGTGTGTGAATCGGCCGGCCGCCGTTGATCGACCGACGAACCCAACTTACCGAAGCCCATATTCCTTCAGCTTCCGGTACAGCGTTCGTTCGCCGATGCCGAGCATCTGGGCCGCCTTCTCGCGGTTGCCGCCCGTGAGTCGCAGCGTCTCGCGGATGGCACGCTTTTCGATCTGCTGCAGCGACGCGCCCGCGAGCGAGCCCGACGCGGCGCCCGGCTCGTCGTCGCCCGTCGCCGACGTGATGTCCTCGGGGATGTGCCGCACGTCCAGCGTGAGCGCCCCGCCCGGGCGTCGGTCATCGCTCATCGCGGTCACCACCATGTTCTGCACCACGTTGAGCAGCTGCCGCACGTTGCCGGGCCACCCGAAGCTCGTCAGCCGCATCATCGCCGCGTCGGTGACATCCGGTGGCTGCTCGCCGGGCATGAGCTGCACCGCGAACCGCTCGACCGCGTGCCGCACGATCCGCGGGATGTCCTCGCGTCGCTCTCGCAACGGCGGCACATGGATGTGCGACCCGTTCACCCGGAAGTACAGATCCTCGCGGAATCTCCCGTCCGCGACCATCCGTTTCAGGTCCTGGTTCGTCGCGCTGACCAGCCGCACGTCTGTCTTCCTCGGCTCGTTCGATCCCAGCCGAACCACCTCGCCCGTCTCGATCACGCGCAGCAGCTTGGCCTGCATCGACAGCGGCATGTCGCCGATCTCGTCCATGAAGATCGTCCCGCCGTCGGCGTACTCGAACAGCCCCTGCCGGTCCTTCTCGGCGCCGGTGAACGCGCCGCGGACGTGCCCGAAGAGCTGGTCTTCGAGCAGATTCTCGCTCTCAGAGGCGCAGTTGATCGCGACGAAGCGCTTGCCCGCGCGCGGGCTGAGCTTGTGCAACGCGCCGGCGATGAGTTCCTTGCCCGTCCCACTCTCGCCGGTGACGAGTATCGGCAGGTTGCTCGGCGCCACCGTCCTGACGGCGCGGAGGATCTTGCGCATGGGCTCAGAGCCGGCCACGATCCCCTCGAACCCCTCGTGCTGCACCAGCCCCTCGAGCTCGCCGCTCTCGTGCCGCAGCAGCACCGTCTCGGCCGCCCGGTTGATCAGACTGCGAAACACCTCGAGGTCGAGCGGCTTCTCGATGAAGTCGTACACGCCGTGCTTGAACGCCGACCGAGCCGTGGGCACGTCGCCGTGCGCGGTCACCATCACCGTCTCGGCCGACCTCTGGAGCGACTTGGCCGCGGCGAGCACCACCAGCCCCGCGTTGGCGCCGTCCATCGCGACCACGGCGACCTCATCATCAGCCCCCTCGACCCCGGCAGTGCCGGCCGAGTTGGACATGCGCAGATCCGTGATGATCACGTCGAACGCCCCGTGCCGGAGCTCGTCCAGCGCCGCTTCGACCGTGTTGACGATCGTGCACACGTGCCCGGGCTTGCGCAGGGCGTCGGCCATGACGTCGGCGTGGTCCGGCTCATCGTCCACGATCAGCACCTGGGCCGCGAGCTTGTTCGGAGTCTCTGCCATCGCGGCAAGTGTAGGGATTGAAAGCTCAAACAGAGCGCTCCGAACCGAGCCCCCTGCGGGAGCAGGGTGGTCCTGCGAACGACGCATCCAGAAGGACGGCGCATCCCGAAGGACCACCCGACTCCCGTCGGCGGCTCGGTTATGCGCTACAGCACGCTTCGGATCTCCTCACGCCACACGGCGCAGGTTGCGATCGCAATGGCGTCGGCCATGTCAGGCGGAGTGGGCAGTTCCGCCAATCGATAGGTTTCCTTGACCGCCAGCTGGATCTGCTCCTTGCTCGCGTGCCCGTACCCTGTGATCGATTTCTTGACCTCGTTGGGCTTGTACTCGACCAGCCGAACGCCCGCGCGGTGCACCGCCAGCAGGATCACCCCGCGCGCGTGCCCCATCGCGATCGCCGTCGCCGGGTGCTTGTAGTGGGCGAACAATCCCTCGACCGCGACCAGGTCGGGGCTGGTCCGGTCGAGCAGCTCGCGCAGATCCCCGTCCAGCTCGACCAGCCGATCCGAGAGCGACCCGGCCGCCCTAGACCCTCCGCCCAGTCGGAACACCCCCGCCTCGATCAGTTTCGGCTCGTCGCCTCCCGCTCCCTGGACGCACGCGAAGCCGGTGATCTGTAAGCCGGGATCGATGCCGAGCACTCGCACGCGGCGAGTCTAGGGAGTCCTCAGGTCAGGCGCAGCGCCGAGGGATGCACAGGACGCCGAGTCTGAGTCCGCCAAGGCTCGGATATCTGCGATGACCTCTATCTACGCGCGCGATCCGAGCCTTCGCCCGCAACGGGCTCAGACTCGGCGTCCAAAGACGAAGCCTTACCCGTCCCGCCCGGGCCCGAAGTTCTTGAGCCAGTGCACGACCGCTTTGGTCATCGCGTCCATCTCCAGGTTCACCAGATCGCCCACCTTGAGTTCGCCCAGGGTGGTCTGTTCGAGCGTGGTTGGGATGAGCGCGACCTCGAACGCGCCCGCCGCCGGGTCCACCGCCGCCAGCGTCAGCGACACCCCCGCCACTGAGACCGACCCCTTCGGGGGCGCGAACTCCATCAGCCCGTCGGGCACCGCGATACGGACGCGATACTCCTCGCCCCGCTCGACCGCCACCACCCGGCCCAGCCCGTCCACATGCCCCTGCACCAGGTGCCCGCCCACGAGGGTCTCGAGCGTCGCGGAAGGCTCGAGGTTCACCCGCGACCCGACGACGAGCCCGCCCAGCGTGGTCAGCCGGAGCGTCTCGGGCACCACATCGAAGGGGATCTCGCCCTCCCGGCCCGGATGGTCGGCAACCGTCAGGCAGCACCCGCTGACGGCAATAGAATCGCCGGGCTGGGGGCGATAGTCCCACCGATGGGCCCGAACCACCAGGCGCAGCCCGCCCCCGATCCGCTCGATGGCGACGACTTCTCCGGTGGTCTGGACCAGTCCAGTGAACATGATCAGGCAACAGATCGGGCCTCGTGAGCGTATGCTGCCGGGAAAGCTCCGTTCCCAGGCTTGACCGTGGGGGCCGCACACTCGATACTGCCCCCCTGAGCCGAACGGCGTCGTTCGTCGCCGGCGGAGGTTTCTCCCCGTTTGATTCCACCCTTGGAGGTGTCGGCGGATGGTCCATCTACCCCGCTTCAGGTCGCTCTCGGCCGGGGCCACGCCCTGCGCCCGCATCTTGTTCGTCGCGCTCGTCTCGGTCTTGATCCTGTCCGGGTGCAACTCGCTGCCCAGCGCCTCGCTGCCACCGCCCACGTCGCCCAGGGCGGCTCGGGCCTCCATCTCCATCCCCGACGAGACCTTCTCGCGCCTCGGCTACAAGCGGACGTGGACCGGGTTCGCGGAGGTCGGCCGAAACACCGGCATCCGATTCCTCGAAACCTACGACGACCTCATCATCATCCAGGACAACGCCTCGACCGTCACCGCCCTGGAGGCGCAGACCGGCGCCCGCCGCTGGCGCAATCCGATCGGCACACGGTTGTCCAAGTTCGTCGGCATCGTCCGCTTCCGGGGCCGGGTCGCGGTGTGCGGCGAGGCCGAGGTGTTCCTGCTCGACCCGGCGACCGGGCAGACGCTCGAACGGCAGCCGTACGCCAAAGTCGTCGGTGCCGCACCGCTGCAGATCGATTCGCGGCTGGTCTTCGGCACCGGCCTGGGCCGCGTGTTTGCACACAGCCTGGCTTCAGGGCTCACCCTGTGGGAGAACTCGGTGCAGGGCGCGATCGAGACCGCCGGGATCCGCGTCGGCCGGGCTGTCGCATTCGTCTCCATCACCGGCAACATCGTCTTCATCGAACCCGCGACCAACTCGCTGCTGGGGCTCGGGCACATCTACGCGGGCACCAGCGTCCCGCTCGCCTCCAGCAACCGCCTGCTGTTCATCGCCAGCGAGGACCAGTCGCTGTACGCGTTCAGCCCGGCCGGCAGGCTCCCGATCTGGCGCGTCCGCACCGAGGCGCCCCTGGCCGACGCCCCGGTGCATCACGCCGGCGTGGTCTACTGCACGATCCCGGGCCGGGGCATGACCGCCTTTGACGCCGAGACCGGCGACGAACTGTGGGTCGCCCCGGACGTGGGCGGCACCGTCATCGGGATGCGCTCGGGACGACCGATCGTCTGGGATGGCTCGGTCGTCACCCTCTTGAACAGCGACGACGGTTCCGTCTACGCCTCGGTAGAGTTGCCCGGCGTCTCGCGCCTGGTGATGGACGGCTTCACGGACGGAACGCTCTACGCCGCCAGCGACATGGGGCTGGTCATCCGACTCGTCCCGAGCTTCTGAGCAAATCCGGGCCCGGCGGCCCGCGGACGGGTCCGAGCGGACCCGTATCATTGCCCGGATGTCCACACCTCCCGCACCGGGCCCCATCATCAGGCGCGCACTCCTCTCGGTCAGCGACAAGGCAGACCTGGTCCCCTTCGCCTCGGCCCTGACGGCGATGGGCGTCGAGATCATCTCGACGGGCGGCACGGCACGGGCGCTCGACGACGCCGGGATCAGCGCCACCCCCATCGACCGCGTCACCGGCTTTCCCGAGATCATGGGCGGGCGGGTCAAGACCCTGCACCCCAAGGTCCACGGCGCCCTGCTCGCACGCCGCGACGATGACGAACACATCGCCGCCATGCGCGAGCACGGCATCGAGCCCATCGATCTCGTCTGCGTGAATCTCTACCCCTTCGAGCGGACCGTCTCCGCCTCAGGCGTCGAGCAGGCCGAGGCGATCGAACAGATCGACATCGGGGGCCCGTCGATGATCCGCTCGGCGGCCAAGAACTTCGCCTTCGTCACGGTCGTCACCAGCACCACGCAGTACGACCGCGTGATCGAGCAGATGAAGAACCACGCGGGCGCCACGACGCTCGAGCTGCGCAGCACGCTCGCCGGAGCCGCGTTCGCCCGCACCTGCGAGTACGACGCGGCGATCGCGTCCTACCTCAGCCGACGGGGACCAGAGCCGTTCCCCGAGGTGCTCAATATTCGCTACACCAAGGCGTCGGAACTCCGCTACGGCGAGAACCCGCACCAGGACGCGGCGGTGTACCGCGACCCCGCCTCGACCGGCCCGACCATCGTCAACGCGCAGAAGCTGCATGGCAAAGACCTCAGCTACAACAACATCCTCGACGCCTCCGCCGCGCTGGAGTTGGTCAAGTCGCTCCGCAAGCTGGACGGCACGACCGTCGGCGCGTGCGTCGTCAAGCACACCAACCCGTGCGGCGCCGCCATGGCGCCCTCCTGTCGCGAGGCGATCGACCACGCGCTGGGTGGCGACCCGCTCGCGGCGTACGGCGGCGTCCTCGCCGTCAACCGCGCGATCGACGACCCCGCCGCCCAACGCATCTGCGATCAGGGTGTCTTCCTCGAAGTCATCGCCGCGCCCGAGTTCCAGGACAAGGCTCTCTCCAGGCTGCGCGCACGATGGGCAAACATCCGCCTGCTCGCGGTTGGCGATCGGACCGGTTCGTCCGCACGCAAGCTCGACTTCCGCTCGGTCCCGGGCGGCGTGCTCGTGCAGGACCGCGATGTGGTGACGCCGAACTCGGCCCAATGGACACACGCCGCCGGCCCCGCGCCGTCGGCCGACCAGCTCGCGACCGCGTCGTTTCTCGTCTGTGTCGCGCGCTCGGTGGCCAGCAACGCGGTCGTGATCGGCGGAAAAACCGAGGCCGGGCGTCGCCTGTTCAGCGCCGGTGCCGGCCAGATGGACCGGCTGGCCAGCTCGCGCATCGCCGTCGAGAAGGCGGCCGATCTCGCACGCGGCGCCGTCGCTGCCAGCGACGCCTTCTTCCCGTTCTCGGACGGTCCGGCGCTCTTGGCCGACGCGGGCATCGCCTTGATCGTCCATCCCGGCGGCTCGAAGCGCGATCAGGAAACGCTCGACCTGTGCAACCAGCGAGGCGTGACGTGCATGCTCACCGGCACGCGGCATTTCCGCCACTAAAACCACTCTCCGAAATCGCTTGCAATCCTCCGGGCAATTCGCAACAATACCCGCACGCCGACGTTTCGGCCCGAGGTTCGCATGAAGCACAGCCGACGGAAACCGCACCGTGTCGCGGGGGGCACCAGCCCGGACCCAACGGGCAACGGCTATGCCCTCGTGCTCGCGGGCGTCTCGGCCCTGGACTCCAAGGTGCTCGTGCTCAACAAGCTGTACGTCGCCATCCGCGTCATCCCCGCCCGGCGCGCCTTCACGCTGCTGTTCAACGACATCGCCGAGGTCATCCACGTCGACAACGGGCAGTACAGCAACTTCGACTTCAAGAGCTGGGCGGAGATCGGCGAGCTGTACGGTGAGTTCGAGCACGAGCGGCACGAGTGGGTCCGCACCGTCAGCTACGAGCTGGCCGTCCCGCGCGTCGTCCGCCTTCTCGGGTACGACCGACTCCCACGCCGACAGGTCAAGCTGAACCGGCGCAACCTGTTCGCGCGCGACCGCAACCTGTGCCAGTATTGCGGCCGTCGCTTCCCGACCGCGGAGCTGTCGATCGACCACGTGACGCCTCGCTCGCAGGGCGGCGGCGACACCTGGGACAACCTCGTGTGCGCCTGCATCCGGTGCAACGCGCACAAGGGCGGGCGCACACCCCGGCAGGCCCACCTGACGCTGATCCGTCCGCCGACGCAGCCCAGGCGCAACCCGGTGATCTCCATCCGCCTCGGGCACGAGAAGTACCAGTCGTGGAAGGCCTTCCTCGACGAGGCGTACTGGTCGGTCGAACTGGGCTGACTTTCAATTCCGAAAATAACGCCGCCCGCGGTGCCCCGTATCTGTGGAAATCGCTCCGTGGCATGGCTCCTTCGCACCATAATCGGGGCAATTGGAGCTCACATTCGAAGATCCTGGGGGTCGTAATCTTCCCCTCGAATCCGCTCTCGCGATGGTCCGCTCACAGATGCCCGGCGGAGCGCTGTATCATAGAGTAGGGCGGCACGTTGCCGTTCACATTCTGCTATTCTCGCAGAATTTCCCATCCAAGCATCGGATCCAAACGGAGGAAAATCATGAAACGGTTTCTCAAGGCTCCTGCATTGGTAGTGGGGATGGCTCCATGCCTGCTGTGCAGTGGTGGCTGCACCGGAGGCGCGTCCATCACTGTCCGAGACCTCGACAGCAACGTCCTCGACGTCACTCTGTACAACGCCCAATTCCCGACCGATCAACTGAGAATCACGATCCGTGACGCGACAGTCACACAAGCCGCAGAGAACGCACTCGAATTGAAAGGCGACTCCCTGCAACATGTTGTCAATGCGGCCGTAGAAGCCGCGTTCCGAAATTCAACGCAATTCAACATCGTCGGTGCGGATTCTGACCCAGACATAATCGTCGTGCCGAGCCTCGTAAGTGCGGAGGTGTCGTCCGGTATCAAAGGCACGAACCTCCTTGGAGACGTCTTTGGAGGCACAGAGTCAAAGGTTGTCGTCAAGGCGCTCACCATACAGGTAAGTCTGACCCTTCACAGCGCCGACGAGTCGAAAAAGCTCGCTGCCGGCGGGGCATTCGCAACAACGAACTCGATATTTTCGTTTTGGGTCAAAGGAGTCGAGGATGAGGGTGCGGGATCAGAAGTGGTCTTCGAGTCCGGCTCCATTATTCCACTGCTGCAGGACGCCTTCAAAGGCGCCATCATGGTGGCCAATAGACAGATCGATCGCAATGTGGGCGGATGAGCGCGGGCGACCCAGCCACCCAGCTCAGTCCCCGTAGAACCCGTCCGCCTGGGCTGCCAGCGCGAAGTCCTTCTCGGTGATCCCGCCGGCGTCGTGGGTCGCCAGCGTGAGCGTGACCTTGTCGTAGCGGATGAGGATGTCCGGGTGGTGCTGGGAGGTCTCGGCCGCATCCGCCGCCCGGTTCACGAACCGCATCGCCGCGACGAAGTCCTCGAACCGGTACGTCCGCTGGATCGCCTCGCCCACCATCGACCACTCGGGCGTCCGCTCCAGCGAGGCCTTGATCTCCTCTTCCGACAGCTTCGTGATCATCTCGTGCTCCGTCGCATTCCCCCGGGTCCGCCCGGGCCGACAGTGTACCCTCCGCGAATCCGTGACGCGCAACCCCAGGCATATCACCCGATTGGCCCCCTCCCCCACCGGCGCCCTGCACCTGGGCAACGCCCGCACGTTCCTCATCAACTGGGCGCTGGCCCGCGCCGGCGGCTGGCGCGTGCTGCTCCGCATCGAGGATCTCGACTCCCCGAGGGTCAAGCCCGGTGCCGCCGACCGAATCGCCGACACGCTCACATGGCTCGGGCTGGACTGGGACCACGGGCCGACCTGCCAATCGCACGACCTGGACCCCTACCGCGACGCGATGCGGGTTCTGGCCCACCGGGCGATGGTCTACCCCTGCTCGCTGACCCGCACCGAGGTCGAGCGGGCAGCGTCGGCTCCTCACGCCGACCAGCACGAGACCAGGTTTCCCGAACACCTTCGACCCCCCATTCAGCCCGGCACGTTCGCCGATGAGCGCACGAACTGGCGGTTCGTGGTCCGGGAGGGCGATGTCGGGTTCGCAGACACGTTTCTGGGCCCGCAGACGCACAGCCCGGCACAAACCGTGGGCGACTTCGTGGTCTGGACCCGGCGAGGCCAGCCCTCGTACCAGCTCGCCGTCGTCGTCGACGACCACCGTCAGGGCGTCACGCAGGTCGTCCGCGGGGCCGATCTGCTCGATTCGACCGCGCGGCAGCTGCTTCTCCAGCGAGCCCTTGGGCTCACACCCGAGCCGACCTACACCCACCTGCCGCTGGTCGTGGGGCCGGACGGTCGGCGTCTGGCCAAGCGACACGGCGACACCCGCATCGAGACCTACCGCGATCGGGGCGTCCCGGCCGGGCGGATCATCGCCATGTTGGCGCGCTGGAGCGGGATCGAGCCCGACGAAACTATGACAGCCCACGATTTCGTCCAGGCACTCGATCTGAGTACCATGTCGCACGACGCGGTGGTGTTCGGTTCGGAGGATGATCGATGGCTCAGAGCCCGTCCCGGTTGAAAATGCGTCGCCGGCTCACGCTGGCGGGGCTGGTCGTCGTGCTCGGCGCATCGATCGCATTCGCGTTCAAGGTTCCCGGGTGCGAGGGGACCGCGTCGCGACAGACCGAGCGCGTCACGATCGCCGGGCGCGAGTTCCTGCTCGAAATCGCCGCGGACGACACGACCCGCATGAAGGGGCTCTCAGAGCGCGAGCAGATCGCCCCCGATGGTGGGATGCTGTTCGTGTTCAGGCGGGACGCGATTCGGCAATTCGTCATGCGGGACTGCTTCGTCGATATCGACATCATCTATCTCGACCCGCGCGGCACCGTCGTGAGAACACACGCGATGACGGTGGCGCCGCCGAGGGGCTCGGGCGAGGGAAGGGTGGGCGACTCGAACACGGTGTACGAGCGTCGGCTGGAGCGGTACTCCAGCGGGATGCCCGCCCAGTACGCGATCGAGATCCAGGCCGGGCTCATCGCCGAGCTCGGCGTCAAGCCGGGGGATCGGATCGAGCTTGACACGGCGAAGCTGAAGCGTCTGGCGAAATAGGCCGATACGCCCGGGATAGACCCCGGGCCGAATCCTCCGCGGCGCGCTGCATCGGGCCGCGACCGGGCCGGCGTCGCGGAGCCGAGCTTTGTCCACGCCCGAGAAAACGATCTTGATCGCCTTCTCACCGGGCCTGCACGAGCCGTGGGGCTCCGACGCCGCCGTCATCCGAAACGCGTGGCCGGATGAGTCCGCCGAGCCCCGGATCGAGCGCGTCGCGTTATCGGATCTGACGGCGATGGCGATGGAGCGCGACGAACCGCACACGCTCTCGGGCGTCACGCTGCTGGTCGGGCTCGGGCCTGATGTCGCCGCCTCCGATGCGAACAGGCTCATCGACAACCTGCGCAACCTGCTGGTGCCCGGTGTGGTGCTCTACGCGTCGCGGCACGCATCGCTGTCGGCGATGCAGGGCGACGGGCTGATTCTGCGGCCCGCCGATACCGATCTGCGCCGCGTCGCGGTCGAGCTGTTCGCTCTGTGCGAGCGTCAGGGCGCCGTTGACACGCTGCAGCGCGAACTCAAGATCGCGCACGCAGTGCAGGGCGGCGTCAGCGGCGAGATGAGCCGCATACACGACGAGCTCTCCATGGCCGCCACCATTCAGCGCGAGACCCTGCCCAAGCGCCTGCCCAGCCGACCGGGCATCGAGTGCGGCGTCATATTTCGGCCGGCGGCGTATGTCAGCGGCGACATCTACGACATCGCCGAGATCGACGAGCGCCGCATCGGGTTCTTCATCGCCGATGCGGTCGGTCATGGCGTGCCCGCGGCGTTGCTCACGATGGTCATCTCGCGCACGCTGGGGATCAGGGCCGGCTCGGGCGACACCTTCACCTCGCCCCGCGAGACCATCGCCCGGCTCAACGACGAGATGGTGCGCATGCAGCAGGGCAAGGCCCGCTTCGCGACCGCAGTGTTCGGCACGCTCGACACGACCTCTCTCACGCTGACCCTCACCTCGGCCGGACATCCACCGCCGCTGCTGATCCGCCGTGGATTGATCCAGGAGCTGCCGGTCGAGGGGCCGCTGCTCGGCGTGTTCGAGAACGAGCCCTTCGAGCAGCGCACCTTCGCGCTCGAGCCGGGCGACACGCTGCTTCTCTACAGCGACGGGTTCGAGACCGCCTTTCCCGACGAGGACGCGGACGTCTGGAAACCAAACCAGGGCTCGCGACGCTACCTCGACTACCTCCGCCGTCTGAGCTGGCCCAGCCTCGACAGCGACCTGAAACTCGAACAGACGTTCGACGAACTCGCGACGTACCTCGACAACAACGCCGGCTCGCTGCATCAGGTCGACGACGTCACGGCCGTGGCAATCTCGCTGCAGAGCACGGCGGGCGCATCACGGGCCGACGCGGCGTGAGCGGATCACCTCGTCCGATTCGATCAGCCCGTCGCGCAGCCGAACGATCCGCTCGCATCGATTCGAGACCTCCGGATCGTGCGTGACCATGATGATGGTCATGCCGTCCGCACGCAGGTCGTCGAACAGGTTGAGGATCGACTCGCCGGTGGCGGAATCGAGATTCCCGGTGGGCTCGTCGGCCATGAGGATGACGGGGTGAACGGCGAGGGCGCGAGCGATGGCGGCCCGCTGCTGCTGTCCGCCCGACAACTCCGCCGGACGGTGCCCCACCCGGTCCAGCATCCCCACGCGGTCCAGCATCTCCAGCGCCCGCTGGTGACGATCGTGCTTTGACATGTGCTGGTAGAAGAGCGGGACGGCGATGTTCTCTTCCACCTTCAGCTGCGGGATGAGATTGAACGCCTGAAAGACGAACCCGACCCGCGTGCCGCGAAACGCCGACAACGCTTCGTCGGTCATGCCCGACACGTCCTCCCCGTCGAGCAGATACTGCCCGGCCGTGGGCTGATCCAGGCAGCCCAGGATGTTCATGAGCGTGGACTTGCCCGACCCTGAGGCGCCCATGATCGCGACGTACTCGCCCCGGCTGATGGTCAGATCGACGCCCGCCAGAGCCTCGACCATGACGCTGCCGTCGGGCTTGAAGTACGTCTTGCAGATCCCGCGCAGCTCGGCCACCGGATGCGAGCCATCAGCGAGACCGTTGACGGGTTGTGTGGGCGTGTCCGGCACGGCCCCAAGTGTACGGCCCATTGGAGGCGAGGATGCCCGCGACACCCACACTCCCGGGTCGGCCGGCGCCCGCACCCGCAGCGTCCCGGCTCAATCCAGTCGCGCCCGTCAGTCAGTGTCGGTCTCCTGGAGTTGAAGCCCGGCCAGGGCGGTCATCGGATCCGGCGAGAACTGGAAGACGCGGTCCAGCCCCGTGGCCAGGATGAGCGTCCACACCTGGTCGGTCACCGAGCACAGCCGCAGCACCCGCCCGCACTCCTTCAGACGATTGCGAAGCCGGAGCAGCTGCGCGATGTTCGAGCTGTTCAGGTAGGTCACCTGCGCGCAGTTGAGCACGACGTGGGGCACGTCGTCGGCCGGGTCGCCCTCAGCCCGCTCGATCAGCGCGTTGAGCTCGTCGGACAGCGCCGGCTCGTCGGCCAGATCGGCTACCACAATCGTGTCGGACCAGTCGGTCGCCATATCGCTGAGTCTACCAGACGCCGGTGTAAGACGCCCCATTGGGGGCGAACGGCCGCCCGCGCCGGGCGACTCGTCCAGAGTCCATACGCGGGATATCGCCAAAGCGTTCGCCCCAAACTCGTCTTAGACGTCCTCGCTCGCGTCGCTTTCCTCGACCGGGGCCGCCGAAATCACCGTGTCGCTGCCCTTGAGCCCCACCACGCGAACGCCCTGGGTTCCCCGCCCGATCTGGCTGACCGACCCGGCCGGGATCCGCACCAGAAGCCCGCCCCGGCTGACCACCACGATGTCGTCGCTCTCGCGGACCACCATGGCCGAGACCGACCGACCGTTCCTGGCTGTGGTCTTGATGTCGGCCCGGCCCTTGCCGCCCCGCGACTGGCTCCGCACCTTGCCCACCTCGGGCTGCACGCGATACTCGTCCACCGCTGTCCGTTTACCGTACCCGTGCTCGGTGATCGTCAGCAGGCTGAGCGATAACGCCTCGGTGGTCATCAGGTCGCCGTCGTCATCCTCGTGCATGGCGATGGCGACGGCGCCGACCACGCGGTCGTCGCGCCCCAGCCCGATCCCCTTCACGCCCGCCGCAGGCCGACCCATCAGCCGAACGTCCTGCTCGTTGAACCGGATCGCCTGCCCAGACGCCGTCACCAGCAGCAGGTCGTCCGTCCCGCTCGTCAGCAGGACATTGAACAGCTCGTCGCCCTCCTTGAGCCCCACGGCGATCAGCCCGCCGCGGTGCACATTGCGGTAATCCTTGAGCGGCGTGCGCTTCACGATCCCGCCTCGCGTGACGAACGTGAGGTAGTTGCTGCCGGCCTCGAAGTTTTCGATCCCCAGGAACGCCTTGCCCTGCTCGCCCTCGCGCAGGTCCAGCAGGTTCACGATCGCGCGTCCTCGGCTGGTGCGGCTCATCTCGGGCAGCTCGAACACCTTCTTCTTGAACACGCGCCCGTGCGTCGTGAACACCAGCAGGTCGTCGTGCGTCGAGGCGATCAGCAGACGCTCGATGAAGTCGCCGTCCTTGAAGTCCGACGCCCTGATCCCCTTGCCGCCGCGCCCCTGCTGGCGATAGGTATTCAGCGGCACGCGCTTGGCGTAGCCCTGGTGCGAGATGGTGACGGCCATGTCCTCGACCGGGATGAGGGCCGCGATGTCGATGTCGTCGGCGGCCTCCTCGATCCGCGTCAGCCGCGCCGACCCGTACCGCGCCTTCATCTCGGCGATGTCCTGCTTGATGATGGCGTCAACGCGGCCTCCATCGGCGAGGACGGCCTCGAACTCCTCGATCTGCGCCACCAGCCCCGTGTAGTCGCCCGCCAGCTTCTCGATCTCGAGCCCGACCAGCTGGATCAGCCGCATGGCGCCGATCGTCTCGGCCTGCACTCGCGAGAGCGACACGCCGCCGACGGCCTCGAACCGGGCGGCGTAGTCGATCAGCCGCTGCGGGATCTGCCCCGCGTACGGGTGGTCCGCAGCGATGCGGAACCGTCGCTTCACCAGCGCCTGGATCGCCTCCTCGCGCGTGCGCGAGGCGCGGATCAGGCGGATGACCTCGTCGATGTCGCAGACGGCGTAGATCATGCCCTCGAGCAGGTGCGCACGCTTCTTCGCCTCGCGGAGCAGGTGCGACGCGCGCCGGCGAACCACGTCGCGACGGTGCCGAAGGTGGCAGTCGATCATCTCGCGCAGCCCCAGCGTCCGCGGACGACGATTCACCAGCGCGATGTTCATCATCGAGAACGTCTGCTGCAGCGGCGTGAACCGGTAGAGCTGGTTCTCGACCACGGCCGCGTCGCCGCCACGCTTGAGCTCGACCACGATCCGTGTCTGCGCGTTTCGGCCCGACTCGTTTCGCACGTCCGAGACGTCGGTGATGCGCTCGTCCTTGACCGCGTCGACGATCCGCTCGACCAGCGTGCTCTGCATGAGCATGTACGGGATCGAGTCGATCACGATCTGCTCGCGGTTGTTGGCCAGCGCCTCGACGTGACACTCGCCGCGCACGTACACCTTGCCCCGGCCGGTGCTGTACGCGTCCACGATGCCCCGACGGCCGAGGATGATCCCGCCGGTGGGGAAGTCCGGCCCCTTCACGCCCAGCCGGACGATCTCGCCCTCGTCGTCCAGCTCGTCGTTCATGAGCGAGGCCAGGTCGATCGAGGGGTCGTCGATGACGCGGTCGATGGCGTCGAAGATCTCGCTGGGGTTGTGCGGCGCCAGGCTCGTCGCCATCCCGACCGCGATCCCCACCGAGCCGTTGATCAGCAGGCTGGGGAACCGCCCGGGCAGGATGGTCGGCTCCACCAGACGCTCGTCGTAGTTGGGCTGATAGTCAACGGTGTCGAGCTTGAGATCGGCGAGCATGTCGCCGGCGGCGTGGGTCAGGCGCGATTCGGTGTAGCGCATCGCCGCGGGCGGGTCGCCCTCGATGGACCCGAAGTTCCCCTGCGGGTCGATGAGCGGGACGCGCATCTTCCACGACTGGGCCATCCCCACCAGCGTCGGGTAGATGACACCCTCGCCGTGCGGGTGGTAGTCGCCGCTGGTGTTGCCGGCGATCTTGGCGCACTTGAGATGCTTCTTGCCCGGGCGGAGGTTCAGGTCGTTCATGGCGACGAGAATCCGCCGCTGCGAGGGCTTGAGCCCGTCGCGGACATCGGGCAGGGCCCGGTCCATGATCGTGCTCATCGCGTAGGTGAGGTAGGAGTCCTGAAGCTCGCGCTCGATGTCGATCTCGACGATGTGGCCGTCGTTGCCGCCATCCGTGGGCGCGGACAGATCGGGCGGCTCGGGAGGCTCATCCTGCCCGGATCGCGGCGTTTGGGGGGGTGCCCCGGTCGGCTCAGCCGGGGCTGCGGCCAGATCATCTTCGGGCATGCACGAGGGCTCCACAACCGGCCAGCAGCGGGCCGAATTCGCTGCTCTATTCTAGGCCGATCACGCGCGACACGCCCTCTTTGCACACCCCGCGCCACACCTTTTTCCGCGCGATTCAAGGCGCCCAATGCCGACGCGCGTCACTCGAAACGCGAACTGCGATCTACGAGCCGCGGCCTCCGTTACGAGCCGCGACCGGAAGGGAGCGAGGTTGGGCGTCCCATCTCGCGATGGGCACACACCGGAGCACTCCCTTCCGGTCGTACCTCGTAGAACACCGGAGCCAGACCCTCTACCGGCTCAATTCCGACAGGCTCTCCATCAGCTCGCACACCGCGATCAGCGACAGCGCCGTCGCGGCGATCGGCATCCGCTGATCCCACAGCGCCGAGCGAACCCCCCCGATCGCCTTGCGCGGGTTGGCGTACATGTGCGCGACGTAGCGGTCGGCCATGAGCTGACGGAGGAATCTCACCGCCCGCACCAGCCGAACGATCTCGCCGCCACGCTCGTCCGCCTCCGTCAGTTGCGGCTCGCGCAGCATCGCGGCCAGAAACGCCACCGGCCTGGACGAGTGCCAGCTCGGCAGCGGGTTCGCCAGCGTCGTGAACACGATGCCGCCGATGAGGTCTCGATCGTCGCCATCGGCGTCGGCGGGCGTCATCTGGTGCGTCCACACGAGCTCTCGGGCGTCGCGCAGCGCCACCGCCGACGGGATCGGCCCGCCACGCGCTAACTCGAGCTCCGCGAAACCGATCCAGGGCAACATCGCCGGCAGGCCGCCCGGCCCGGCCTCGATCAGCGCGTCCCGGATGGCGCGCTCGGCCCTGTCCAGATCCCGCAGCGCGTCCGACTCGAGCGCCAGCCGCACCAGCGCCAGCGAGATGTCACCGCGAGCGGCGACGGGCAGCCCCGCCACGAACCCCGTCTTCGGATCGAACGACGCCCGGACCTTCGCCGCACACTTGTTGAACAGGTTCACCATGGTGAACCGGTCGTCGGCACGCCGCTCGCGGTCCAGCATGGCGATCACGCACATCGCCGACGACGCCGGATCGTCCCACGGCGCCGACTCGCTGGATTCGACATCGGCGAGGTCGTCGAGAATGGCGGCGGCGGCGGCCTGGGCGTGCCGCGCGCTCGACAACTCGACGCCCGGCACGCGCGCGTACCGCCGCAACGCCACCACGGCCAGCGCCTGCTCATACGGCAGCGCCACCATCGGCTCGCTCCGGCCCGTCACCGGATCGATGGTGCCGACCATCCCGAACGCCTCGGCCCCGGGCCAGCGCCGCGCGATCAGGTTGGACGCCATCTGCCCGGCGATCTCGGCCAGCGCACCGGAAGTGACCTGCCCCGACTCGACGACCCGCCCGCCACGGTGCAGCACGACCGGCGGCTGACCCGCGCTCGGCTGCGCCACGTGAATCGTGCGAAACCGGTACACGATCGCGACGCCGTCGGCGATCAGCGAGTCGGGCGTGACGGCCTGGGCCGGGTCCGCAGGAAACCGCTCGGCGTCAGGACGCAGCCGACGAATCAAGACCGACACCGCGTCGCCCGCGCTCGTCCGCGTGGCCAGCATCGTGGACGGAAACATCGCCTCGACCCGCGTCCCGATCCGAACCGCGACGCCCTCGAGCCCGGGCTGAATCTCGGCGTCAACGTCGGCGATGGTCGTGACGCGGAGCGGGACAAAGCTCCCGGCCAGTTCGAGGCTGATCGCGGTGCGGCGGGCGTGCTCGCGCAGGCTCTGCTCCATGAGCGCGTCGTGGCGCACGGGCAGTCGGCTCAGCGCCTCCTCGACAGCCGACCGGGCGGCGTTGACGCATGTCGGGGATCGCACCGAGTCGCCCCGGCCGATAACTTTTCCGTCCAGACGGATCGTTACCGACGCCGCGCTCGCAGCCGGGAACGCGCCGGCGTCCGGCTCGTCGGGCACGCGCCACGCCGGCAGCCACGACGCGATCTCGTCGAACGCCCGCAAACATTGCTCGGGCGAGGGCGGCGGATCGACCTGCGCCCGCGCAACACCCGGCGCCGCGCCCAGCACCGCCAACACCGATGCCGCCAGACAACCGGATATGTTGCGCCCGGACATCACGCCCTCCCGCGCGGACCGGCCCAGCGTCCGGTTATGGGACACGGCGGCGCCAATTTCCCGCAAGTTTGTGCGGTCTCGAAGAATGCGCGTGATTCGGCACGGCGTTTGATGTATTCTTGGGCAAATCAAAGACTGGGAGAACATCATGAAGAGAATCCTTTTTCCAACCGGGAACCAACGCAAGATCGCTGTCCTCGCACTGCTGAGCTTCCTCGCACTCTGCTAGAGACAACCCGGAGGCATCGCCCGAGATCGACGGCCTGGTGGGAGTCGTCGGTCCATTCGGGCCCGGACCGGCCGGGGTTCGAGGCAGACCCCGAACCAGTCCGCCCGCACGAGCGGCACAGACCTGGACGCAGAGCCCCGGCGACGGGGCTTTCGTCTTTTTCGCACGCGATTGGCCTGATTCGGCCCCGGGACAGCCGATGGCCCCGGGCTCAGAACGTGATCTTGTCGGTGCCCATGGCGTCGTGGTCGTCCATGCCGCCCCGCTGCGGCGCCGGACCCGTCCCGCCGCCACGCCCCTCGCCGCCTTCGGCCCCCGAGGCATCGCCCCACTGGGCCCGTTTGAGCGACAGCCCGATCTTCCGGTCCGACGTGTCCACACGCAGAATCTTGACGTCGATCTCGTCGTTGGCGTGCACAACGTCCTGCGGGTTCTCGACCTTGTGATCGGCCAGCTCGGAGATGTGCAGCAGCCCCTCCAGATCGTCCTCGAGCTCGACGAACACGCCGAAGTTCGTGATCTTCGTGACCTTGCCGCGGACGACCATGCCCGGCTGGTACGCCGCGGGGATGGCGCGCACCCACGGATCCTCGGTGAGCTGCTTGACGCCCAGGCTGATGCGCTGCTTGTCCTGGTCGACCTCGAGCACGACGCACTCGACCTCCTCGCTCTTGGCGTAGATCTCGTTGGGATGCGTCACCTTGCGCGTCCACGAGATGTCCGAGATGTGGAGCAGCCCGTCGATGCCCGGCTCGATCTCGATGAACGCGCCGTAGTTGGCCAGGTTGCGCACCACGCCCTTGATCATCGTCCCGGGCGGGTATTTCTCCGCGACCAGCTCCCACGGGTTGACCTCGGTCTGCTTCATCCCGAGGCTGATCTCCTGCTTGTGCTTGTCGATGTCGAGCACGACCACCTCGATGGTGTCGCCGGCGGTGACCAGCTCGGACGGGTGGTTGATGCGGCGCGTCCACGACATCTCGGAGATGTGCACGAGCCCCTCGATCCCGTCCTCGAGACGCACGAACGCACCGTACGACATGATGTTGACCACCTCGCCCGAGACGCGCGATCCGATCGGGAACTTGCGCTCGATCTCCTCCCACGGGCTCGCTTCCTTCTGCTTGAGCCCCAGCGCGATCTTCTCTTTCTCGCGGTCGATGTTGAGGATCTTGACCTCAACCTCCTCGTCGACCTTGACCAACTCCGAGGGATGGTTGATCCGGTTCCACGACATGTCCGTGATGTGCAGCAGCCCGTCGATGCCGCCCAGGTCGATGAAGGCGCCGAAGTCGGCGATGTTCTTGACCGTCCCCTTGACGAGATCGCCCTCCTTGATGCTCGACAGCAGACGCTCCTTCGCCGCGGTGCGCTCCTCCTCGATCACCTTGCGGCGCGAGATCACGATGTTTCGGCGTTCGGTGTCGATCTTGAGGATCTTGGCGCGGATCTTGCGGTGGATGTACTCGCCGATGTCGCCCGGCCGGCGGATGTCCACCTGCGACGCGGGCAGGAACACCGGCACCCCGATGTCCACCAGCAGCCCGCCCTTGATCTTGCGCATCACCGTCCCCTCGACCGTGTCGCCCTCCTTGGTGGTGTCGATGATGCGCTGCCAGTTGAGGATGCGGTCGGCCTTGCGCTTGGAGAGCTGGATCAGCCCGCCGTCGCCCTCGACGCTCTCGAGCAGCACCTCGAACACGTCGCCGACCTTGATCAGGGCCGGGTCGTCGAACTCTTCCTTCGAGATCAGCCCCTCGCTCTTGAGCCCGACCTCGACCACGATCTCCTCGCCTGCAAAGCCGATCACCTTGCCCTTGATGAGCTTGCCCGGCGTGAAGTCGCCGATGCGCTCGCTCAGCAGAGAGTCCATCCCCTCTTTCTCGAACGCCTCGCCAAACGCCTCCTGGATGAGCGCCTCGGCCTCGGCATCGTCCACGCCGATCGACGCGATCAGGATTTCATCGACCATGTTGTTCCTCTTTCACAGCCCGTGCGTCGCGGTCGGCCGAGCCGGGCAGGCCGTCCTCACGCAGGGTCAATCGTTCTCGACCGACGGGAGCACCCGTCCGCCGGCCCCTTCTGGGGCGGCTGAAACGCCTCGTTGCACCGCTCCCGCACCGTGCGGGAATCCGCGGTCCGGCTCAACGTGAACCCAGAGGGTAGCGCCCCGCCATCGGCCTCGCGAGGTGTGCACGACGCCGAGTCTGAGTCCGCGAAGGCTCGGATATCTCCGATGACCAGTGCGATCCGAGCCTTCGCCCGCAGCGGGCTCAGACTCGGCGTCATGCACACCTCTTGACGTTACCTCTGATCTGAGGACGCGCTCGTCGCCAGCCCGAGCAGAAGGTCCGGCAATGTGCGATCGAAGGCCCCGCGAGTAATGACCTCGTCGGCCCCGGCCTGGCGGATCCGCTCGAACAGGTCGGTGCGCACGTGCGGCCCGAAGGCGATGATGCGAACCGCCCGCTCGACCGGGCCCGCCTCCTCGCCGCGCAGACGCGCCACCAGCGACTCGGCCAGCTCCATGACATCCAGATCGAGAACCAGGCCCGTCACGCCGCCCTCGCCCAGCCGATCCTCGAGCATGGCCACGCTCCGCACCGGGCGGCATGAAAGTCCCACGGATTCGCCGGTCCGCTTGATGCGCGAGCCCCAGATCAGATCTGACGCAGTAAAGAGAATCATCGGGTCTGGTCCGGTACGGGTGTGCGTGAACAGCGAGGCGATATGGAACACTCATCTCACCGCCCCGCCGAGCCGAAGCCCCCACCAGATCATTGCACCCTCGCACGCGCCACGTGCACGCCTGTGCCTAAAGTTCGGGCCCGGCGCTAAAGACGGCACCCTGGATAACGTCAGTTCGTGAACGCACGCCGAGCTGCCAACGTACGCAAGTCAGCCTCGGCACCCCAACGGGAACCAATCAATGAGTACCGCAACACCGGCAGCATCGGCCCAGACTTCGACTCCGGTCGGCGTAAGCACGCGACGCGACCCGGTCTTTGAAGAGCTCGGCTTCCCGCCCGATCCCGAAAACCTCTACACCCAGACCGTCGGCACGATGCTCCACGCCGCCGATGTCATCGACCTCCACCACCGCGTCAAGGTCATCCTCGCCCAGCCGAAGAACGAGCTGATGGTCCACTTCCCCGTGCGGCTGGACGACGGGAAGTACCACCTGTTCAAGGGGTACCGCGTTCAGCACAACAACGCGCTGGGCCCGTACAAGGGCGGGCTGCGGTTCCACCCCGACGTCAACCTCGACGACGTCAAGTCGCTGGCGCTGCTCATGACCATGAAGTGCTCGCTGGTGCGCATCCCGTTCGGCGGTGCGAAGGGCGGCGTGAAAACCGACCCGCGCACGCTCTCCACCGGCGAACTCGAACGCGTCACCCGACGCTTCTGCACCGCCATCATGCACACCATCGGGCCCGACCGCGACATCCCGGCCCCGGACGTCGGCACCAACGCGGCGATGATGGCGTGGTTCGCCGACACCTACGCCATGACCCACAAGGCAACCGACTCCCTCGGCGTCGTCACCGGCAAGCCCATCGCGTTCGGCGGCTCGCTCGGCCGTGAAAAAGCGACCGGGCAGGGCGTCATCAACACGCTCGTCGAGCTGCTCCCGTCGCTGAACATCTCGATCGAGGGCATGCGCATCAGCCTGCAGGGGTTCGGCAACGTGGGCTCGTGGGCCGGCCGAATCGTTCAGGATCTCGGCGCCAGGATCATCGCGGTGCAGGATCACACCGGCTGTCTGCGCAACGACGGCGGGATCGACTGCCACGCGCTGGCCGAGCATGTCCTGGTCTCGGGCGGGATCGCGCACTTCGGGGCCGACTCGCCCACCGGGGCGGGCGCACGCGCCGACCACGGCGCCCAGGCCGTCTCCGAGGAAGACTTCTACCGCACGCCCTGCGATGTGTTCATCCCCGCGGCGCTCGAGCAGATGGTCAGGGCCGAGCAGGCCGACTGGCTCGGGTGCAAGGTCGTCGTCGAGGCCGCCAACGCCCCCATCACCCCCGACGGCGACCGCGTGCTCGCACGGCGCGGCATCGAGGTCGTCCCGGCCATCCTGGCCAACGCCGGCGGCGTGGTCGTCTCATACTTCGAATGGCTGCAGAACAAGGCCAGCCAGTACTGGGACGCCGAGAAGGTGGATCACGAATTGAACCGGGTGATGGTGATGGCCGCGAGGCGGACGCTCGTTTGCAAGCAGAAGTACGAGGTCGACATGCGGACCGCCGCCTACACCTCCGCGCTCGATCACATCGCGCAGGTCTACAACGCGCGTGGGATTTTTCCGTAAGACGAAGGCGTCAGCATGAACGAACTTGACCCCCACCGGACGGTGGAGTCCTTGCAATGAACTTCGTCGACTTGACATTTCGTGCAAGTCGACTTGTGACGACGAGCCGATCATCTTTGCTTTTTCTCACAGGCTTCACCTGAAACCTACGCTGTCGACACCTTGTCTAGGAAAGCGCATTTCGTCTCCAATAACTGACGCCGCTTGATAATCCCTCCAAATACACTCACCGATTCGACCACTCTCTTATCCGCATCCCGACCTACAGCTGAAAGTCTTACGCAGCCCATCTTGAACTTGGATTCATATCGTTCCACGCTCGAATTGATCAAATCGTCCCATTCCTTTACAAAATCAGCCCAAGTCTCGCGAAGGAGCTTCTGCATCCTGCCCAGCGATCCAACGTAGTCGCGGACTAGCGGGACGATGTTGGGATCTCTATTCAGGTGCGCAAGATCATCGCGCACTTGTTCTTTGGTCTTCTTGTTCTCAATCATTGTCGGAACGTCCAGGGCTGGTCGGATTCGGTATACTAATCGCACAGAGTTATCTTGTTCTTCTCGATGGCACGACAGCGAAATACAACTCACAGACAGGTCTGGATGCTGCGCCATATTACGAACCGCCTCCATGATTCGGTAGGCGGCACTTCTGTCATATTGGCTGGATTTCAAGTCGGCGACCTGGCCATCACCTGCACGGTCTCCGGGGAGAACACGTTCCCGTTGCTGTGCATGGGGCGGCGGTTCCGGGGCAACCCTCCCAGCACGCTGCCGTACCACACGCTCGTCCGCCCCGGCGTGGCGACGCTCGATCACATACGCTACTGGTCGGACTATTCTCGCACCGAGGTGGATCTGGTCGGCTGCGGGTTCTCGGCGCATTCGCTTGAAGCTCGCGACGAACTGCCAGACCCTCCCACCCCCTGGTGGCCCTACCAGTCATGGACGGCCAAGCTCGATCTGTGCGTGGACGACATGTGGGCGGACTTCGACGGCGACGCGGAGTTGACGGCGCTGGACTGGGTCGAGTTTGTGAGCCTCTTCGACCCGACCGACCGACGCGCAGACGTGAACGCCGACCGCAGGCACGACCTCATCGACGCGGAGCGGGTCGCAGCGGCGCTGCGCCGATAGAGTGGCGGGTCGCAGCCCACCAGGTCAGCCGATGCGCTCGCATCCGCCCATGTACGGCCGCAGCACGTCGGGCACCGTCACGCTCCCGTCCTGGTTCTGATACATCTCGAGGATCGGGATCATCAGCCGCGGGCTGGCGGCCACCGTGTTGTTGAGCGAGTGGCAGAACGTGGTCTCGCCCCTGCCCTTCTCGCCTCCCGGGCGGCAGCGCAGGTTGAGGCGTCGGCACTGGAAGTCGTAGAGTCGGCTGGCCGAGTGCGTCTCGCCGTACGCACCGCGCGGCAGCCCGTCCTCGCCCGCGGGGCCTCGGCTGGGCATCCATGATTCCAGGTCGATCATGTCCGCGTTCTTGACGCCAAGGTCGCCCGTGCAGCACTGCAGCAGCCGGTGCGGGAGTTCCAGGCGCCGCACGAACTGCTCGACCATGCCGATCATCTCCGTGTGCCAGCGCCGGCTCTCGCCCTCGTCAGCACGGCAGATCACCACCTGCTCCACCTTGTCGAACTGATGGATGCGGTACAGCCCCGCGGTGTCCTTGCCCCCGGCCCCGGCCTCGCGCCGGAAGCACGTGCTCACCGTGCAGAGTTTCAGCGGCAGGTCGGCCTCGTCGAGGATCTCACCCGCGTACATGCCCATCAGCGAGACCTCGCCCGTGCCGGTCAGGAACAAGGTAGGACAGCTCTCCGAGCTGTCACTCTTGGTGGGATAGCTCTCCGAGCTGTCATCTGAAGTTTCAACCACATCAGCATCAACCCGCACCGACTCATCAATCATGTACGCCTGCTCGCGCCCCGCCGGGAAGAACCCCGTCCCCACCATCGCCTCCTCGCGCACCAGCACGGGGACGGTGATCTGCGTAAAGCCCCGCTCAGCGACGAAGTCCATCGCGTAGCGGAGGATCGCCTGGTGCAGCCTCGCCCCGTCCCCGACCAGCAGGTAGCTGCGCGAGCCGGCGAGCCTGACGCCCCGTTCGAGGTCGACCAGCCCCAGGTTCCGGGCCAGCTCCATGTGCGATCTGGGATCGAACCCCTTGTTCTCGCGGAAGCTCTTGGCGGTATCGAACCAGTCCGGGTTCCATCGGCTCAGCTCAACGTTGTCATCGCTGGTCTTGCCGACTGGCACGTCCGGGTCGGGCGGCAGCGGAACTGCCAGCAGCAGCGCGTTGAACTCCGGCTCGATGCCGCCGAGGCGCTGGTCGAGCTCGCGGATCCGTTCCTTGAGC
>JADFOF010000161.1 GCA_022563015.1 Planctomycetota bacterium | reverse complement strand
CCCCGCGATCTGGGACAACTTCCCCAACGCGCTGCTCGAGGCGATGGCGCTGGGAAAACCCATCGTCGCAACGAGTGGCAGCGGCATTGCCGAGATCATCGAGCACGAACGCAGCGGGCTGCTCGTCCAGCCCGATGACGCCCAGGCACTGGCCGCCGGGCTTGAACTGGCTCTCTCCGACAAATCGCTGCGCGAGCGGCTGGGCGGCGAGGCGCAGAAGCGTGTGCGCGAGCTGTGCGATCCGGCGCAGATCGTCAGCCGGATGGAGGCGCTCATCCGCCGATCGTCCCCTTCGATGCGCCGGCAGTTCCGACGCTGGCGCGAGCTTGCGCCCGCCGCCGAATCGCGCAGTGTGATCCAGATGCTGCGCCGATCCCGCCTCGCGCGCCGCCTTCTCCATGCACGACGCCGAGTCTGAGTCCGCGAAGGCTCGGATATCTTTAGCAACTCCCGCGACCGAGGCTTCTGCGCCTACGCCGCCTCTTCTCGCGCGTTTCGATCCCGCTCGTGCTGCCGATCGGTCCGCACGTTCGAGGGCGCGTCGGGCGGCTCGCGCCAGTCCTCGGCGTTGCGCAGCTCAATCTCGCTGGGCATCGTCTTGCGATACCCCAGAAGCCGAACCACCTCCAGCACGTCCGTCCACGTCGGGTACCAGACGTTGTTGGCCCTCTTGAACGCGTCGATCGCGATCACGAACAGGAACTGCTCCTGCGTCAGGTCGCCCTCCTCGGCGGACTTGCTGAAGTCGCTCAGCCGACGACCCGGCCCGCGCCGACGCTCCAGCCCGGTCACCGACTTATCGTCCGCCCGGCGATCGCGCGTCGATTCCCGTTGATCCTCCCGCCCGTGCCCGTTCGCGTCCGCTCGCTCGCTCCCGCCGACGATGGGTTGCCGCTTCGTCATCACAGAGCCTCCTTGGTCGCCCGGGCTTCCCCACAGTCGCCTCGCCGCGATCAGAACTCACAACGTCTCGTCCTCCTCATCGTCCTCATCGTCCGCGTCCTCCAAGTCCTCGTCCTCGTCGTCCAGGAATGCGTCGTCGTCATCATCCTCGTCCGCGTCGTCGTCCATATAAACCGCCTCATCCTCATCATCGTCAATATCGCCACGCGCCGCGACAGCCGATCGGCGCAGCCCGGGCACAAGCCATGCCATCGACCGGTACGTCCTCGTCAGGCCCTCCATGCTCACCTCCCCGGGCTCACCCGGCCCGATGCAATCTCGCGACCGCGATGCTCGTGGTCGCCCACCGTCGCCCGTTTTCACTCGGACAATCTCCTGGGGCGATTTGGCGTACACTACCCGCCGCGCCGGCTCTGTCAATGGCCCGACCACCCCGCGTGTTCCACTCTTTGCCCGCTCCGCCCATGATCGACTCGTCCCCATCCAACCCCTCCACGCCCAACCGCGAACGCTTCGTGCCGCTCGCAGGCCTGCTGGCTGTTCTCCTGCCAGGCCTCGGCCATGTCTACCTCAGGGAAACCTGGCGCGGCGTCGGGGTCGCCGTCGGCGTGCTCGGCCTGTTCTTCGGCGGCATTCTCATCGGGGGCATCGACGTCGTCGACAGCAAGGAGGACCGCATCTGGTTCTTCGGGCAGGCACTGGTCGGCCCCGTCGCCTTCGCCGTCGATCGCTATCACCAGTCCCGCTTCAAGGCCTACGAGGTCGGCCAGCGCCAGAGACGCCGCACCGGTAATCCCGGCGAACTCCGCGAGCGCAACCCTCAGGGTGTCTGGATCTGGAAGCAAAGCCCCGGCGCCATGCCCCCCAACAGCAAGTCGCTCGGCCACGTCAACGAGATCGGCACCCTGGCCGCCACCATCGCGGGCATGCTCAACCTCATCGCCATCCTCGACGCGCTCTTCCACCGCCAGACCCGCGTCGAGATCCCCCCCCCCAAGGAGCCGGACTGAATGCTCTTCGCCATTGCCCATTGCCCATTGCCCATTGCCTCTTCCCCATTGCCCATTCCCCATTCCCCACTCTTCACCCTCGCCTGGAGGCCGATGCTCGACCCGCTGCCCGTCGCCGGCGCCTGGCCCCTGCTGCTCATCCCGCTCTCGCTGGGGATCTCGATCGCGTACAAGGCGGTCCGCGTCGGATCCATCGGCAGCTACCCAAAGGCGGTCCTGGTCATGACCACGCAGATCGTCCTGGCCATGATCGCCATGGGCATCGTCGCCAACCTGTTTGTCCGGTTCGTGCTCCCGGTGGTCATCCCGGTCAGCCCGTGACCAGCGTCCAGTTGCGGTGGCTGGACGTGAACGGGCGGTCCAGGCACACGATCAGGTAGCGCAGCGCGTCGACAGCGTGGTCGGGCCCGTCCTTGACCGGCGTGGTCGAGCTCGGCCGCGACGCGTCGAAGTGGTACTTTTCCAGCGACTCGATCAGGCGCCCGCACCGGCGATGCACGAACAGCCTCGGCGCCGATTCGTCCGCCGGCTTGAGTCTGGCCCGGATCAATGCCAACCCGTCGGCGACGAGCATCGGCCGATGCCTGACCCGAAGCCCCGCCGATTGCAGCTCGCTGATGTCGCTGCGCCCGGTCTGAAGCGTGCGCTGCCGACCGGCGGGGTCCACCGCGATCCAGCTCAGCTCCGGCCAGGGCGCCTCTCGGATCGCCCCGACGTGCTCGTCCAGCACGACGCCGGCCTTGACCCTTTCGTCCATCACGCGGACCACGCCGGCGTCGTCCACGCACGCCCACAGCACGACCGTCGGCGAGCGGTACCCGAAATCCATCCCGCCCACCCACACGAGGTTTTCTTCGTCGCGGTCGGGCTCGTCCTCGAAGACGTGCAACGCCGGGTCGAACTCGGGGAGCACGCAGTCGTCGCGCCTCGGCCGAAGGCACAGCATCTCAGACTCCCACACCGACGCGGAAACGCGCGAGCGCATCGTGAGCGCGTCGTCCAGTGTGATGTGCCCCAGCCGGGCCGACGGGCGCAGGCGCCCTCTGCCGGCGCACGGCTCGCCCAGCGCGCACGCCTCGCCGTGCTCGGGCGCGCACTCGGGGAGGTGGTCGCAGGTTTCGAGGACATCGATCAGGCTCCATCGGAACAGGCGACGCTGGCCCTGGGCGCTCTCGTCGATCAGGCGACTCATCAGCCCGTACGGCACGTGCATGGTGCTCAGGCACTCGATCGAGCCGCGCACCGCGACCTCGCCGCAGCGCTTCGATCTCGTGGCGAGCTGGGCAGCCTTCCAGACCTCGGGGTCGAACAGCTCGATCTCGTCGCAGCGGAGCTTCTGGACGCGCGTGCCTCGGACGGAGCGCTGGGACTGCGCGAGCAGCTCGACGCTCGAGCCGTTGACCAGCCGCACGCGCCGCTCGGTGATCCGCCCGTCGACCATCTGTCCGATGCCCGGCCGTTCGAGCAGCGCCCGGAGGTGGGCGTGCATGCGGGCGGACTGTTCGAGCGACCCGCCCAGGATCCGCACCTCGATGCCGGGCTTGAAGAGCATGTCCAGGAGGGTGGCGACGGCCCCGAGAAAGGTCTTGCCGCCGCCGCGGTTGGCCCAGACGATGCAGTCCGGCGGCATCGGGTCCGAGCCGGGGACGCGACCCTCGAAGTAGGTGTGGCAGATGTAGTCGAAAGGCGCGGCGTGGCCTGGGACGGTCGGTTGGCGCACCACGAGCACACCCAGCCGATGCGCGATCCAGTCGTGCAGCGCCGCGGGCGTCCTGGGCGCGTCCGCCGGCGACACGCCGGGCCTGTCCGAATCACTCATCCCAGCTCCCCCCGTCGGGATCTCACCGGCGGTCATGCGGGTTCGATTCCCAGGGCCCGCAGCAGTGCGACGGTGCGGTCGCGGTGGAGGGCGCGCAGGGCGCGCAGCACCTCGGTCCGTTCACGCCCGGTCACGAAGAACGTGATCGGATGCGGGAGCGCAGCCTGCGGCGGTGGCGCGGCCGGCGCGGGCGGGCCGATGTCATCCGAGGCTTGCGTACATTCCTGTGCGATCGCCGGGCGAGCCATTCTTCCCCTCCGCGGTGTCCCCACTCTTACCGGGGGGGGCGCGAGTGTGCGCATAGGCGCGGACATTGGAGAGCAGGGCTGTGGCGGCGGCGTTTCGAATCTCGTCGAAATCCCGCAGCCGGCGGGTGGATTTGCGGGATCTGGCCCAGATCCGAAGTTCGCGCGCGATGAAGGGGTCGCTGGTCAGCCGGCGTGCGCACGGGTCGTCGTACAGAGCGCCTGGGCGCAGGCGGTGTGCGTGCAGGGCGTCGCGCAGCCTGGCGTCGGCGGGGCGCACCGGGAGGATATACTCGCGCATTCCCGCAGCCTTGAAGAACGGACACGCGGCGCCCATGGCGGCGATGGCCTCGGTGGCGTGCGAGAGCGGGTCGGCGAGGTAGGTTCGGACGAGTCGGCTGGCGACGCCGACCGCCCGCCAGCGCGGATCGACCACGACGCGCGAGATGGTGCGCAGCTCGGCGTTGATGGTGCGAGCGGCTGCGGCACGATCGGGCCCGCGGAATCGTCCCGGCCAGGCCAGCTCGCGCCACGAGCCGTCCAGCGTCGGCATCGACACGACCAGCACGCCGACGAGCTGACCCGAGGCCGACTCGCTGGCGCGCAGCACGCGCACGTGCGTGGCCGGCGGGCCGGTGAGGTAGTGAAACCGCGACAGCGCGCGGTAGTCGGCGATGGAGCCGATCTGGATCGCGATGCGGTGGATGGGTGAGGAGTTGCCCTCGTCCAGCGCACGGAAGCGGGCTTCGATGGTCGAATCCGGGGTCATTTCACGGGTTTCCGTGCGAGGATCGTGGGCGGGCCGAGCATCGGCTGGTGCACGAGCAGGTCGGGGGCGAGCGGTTCGAGGACGTCGTCCCGGGCGGCGGCGCAGACGAAACGCACGCGGGCCGATCGGCGGATCCACCGCGCGACGCTGGCGGCGACGCACGCGGCGGTTGCCGGATCCAGCGATGACGCGAACTCGTCGGCCAGCACGGTCGCGGGCCGCGCGCTGGTGGCGTCGCGCTCGGCACGGGCCAGCGCCAACGCCAGCGCCAGGCGCATCCGCTGGCCGTCGGACAGTTCCTGAGCCCGCAGTGGCAGTATGGTCGCGTCGGCGAGCCCGGCGCGGGCGAGGAGGCGGAGCGTGCGCGAGAGCGATGCGTCGAACAGATCGACGATTGGCCTTGGATCAGCGGGGAGCATTGCGGGATCGGCGCGCGTCATCGGTGCGCGTGCGCGTTCGAGGCGATGCGCGAGAGCGCGCAGGATGGTGGACTTGCCGCCGCCGCTGGGCCCGGTGATGAACGCGATGTGTCCGGGCAAGAGCGAGCGGTCGATGTTTCGTGCCGCGGCTGCGGCCGGTCGGAGCGACGCGAGGCTGCGCCGGTCGTTGTGTCGGACGCGCACGCCGAACATGGCGCAGGCCCGTCGCGCGCGGGCGGAGGTGGGGGTGCTGGTGACGATGAGCGCGGTCATCGGTGCTTCCATGATCGTGAGGCTTCGACGAGGGCGTCGATGATCTGGCAGTGGCGGCGGACGGTGTAGTGCGACAGGCCGAGCTGGTCGGAGGCGGCGCGCAGGGACAGGCCGTGCAGCACGCACGCGGTGGCGACGCGGCGGCGCGTGGAGGACCATTGATCTCGTCGAGCGGCGACGAAGGCGAAGCGGGGCGAGACCATGCGCTCGACCAGCCGGCGGATGCGCCGTCGCAGGGCGCGCGGGTCCCGGCCCATCATGCGTGCGAGGTCGGCGACGGGTCGGCTGTCCTCGTACACGGCCAGAATGAGCGTGCGATCCGGGGGCGGGAGGAAGTCGGCCCGTGCGAGAATGCTGTCGGCGGTGTCGCGCTGGCGTTTTCGTCGCAGATTATGGGCTTCATCGGGATCGAAGATCCGCTCGGAATCGTGTGTCCAGGGCATTATTTGCTCACTTTTGTGTCCTTTGGGTTGACTTCGGCCCAGACCTGTGTTTACTATTCGCAGAACGAATCTGACCACAGTTATAGCGTTTAGAGAACGCATTGCAAGGACTTTGTATGGTATGACAACATTTTTGCGCACAAATGAGGTCACTGCCATGCCGTATCCAAGACCAGCCGTCGGCCAGCTCATCCGCGATCGCAGGGGCCAGCTCTCGATGTCGCTGCAGCGATTGTCGGAACTGGTCGGCTGCGCCAAGAGCTACCTGTCCCAGATCGAGAACGGGCGTCGGCCGAACCCTCCGGGGGACGAGCTGCTGGGTCGGCTCGAGGCGGCGCTGCACCTGCAGGGCGGCACGCTGATCGAGGCGGCGCGGTGGCAGTCGACGCCCGAGAGTGTGCAGCGCGAGGTCGAGTCGCTGGAGACCAAGCAGCG
>JADFOF010000160.1 GCA_022563015.1 Planctomycetota bacterium | reverse complement strand
TATTTCCTGACCGCTGGCGGACCGTTGCGATTCCTCTCGCACTGGGACGGGTCCGCATGGCGCGACCTGCCCGGCATTCGTGGCGGGATGTTCAGTCTGCTTATGTTCGACGAAGATGGACCGGGTCCGAACGAGCCCAGCCTCTTCGTCGGCGGCGGCATCGCCGAACTTGCCGGCGTTGTCAAGCCGGGACTCGTGCGGTGGGACGGCACGTCGTTCTCACTCGTTGGCGGCAGCCTCCAGCCAAGCGCATTCGGTTCGAGCAGGGTCCATGCCATGACGATCTTCGACGACGACGGCCCGGGGCCGCGACCGCCCGCGCTCTACGTCGCGGGATCGTTCGAGACCGCCGGCGGCATCGTCGTCAACCACATCGCGCGCTGGGACGGACAGCACTGGGAAGCGCTCGGCACCGGAACAAGCGGGACTGTCCAGGCGCTTGCTGTCTTCGACACCGACGGCCCCGGCCCCGAGCCGCCCATGCTCTATGCCGGCGGACAGTTCCTCAGAGCGGGTGGGCAAAGCATGAGACTGCTCGCACGCTGGGACGGATCTCAATGGACGCAGGTTCCCGGCTACGACGGCGGCGGCGTCGAATCGCTCTACGTCTTCGACGACGACGGCGACGGGCCCAACAAGCCGGCCCTCTTCGTTGGCGGACTCTTCAACTCGGTCAACGGCGTGAACAGCAGAGGCGTCATCAAGTGGGACGGGCAGACATGGCACTCGCTCGACGGCGGACTCTCCGGTCTCAGTTGGCCCAGCGCACATGCTTTGCTCGCCTTCGACGAGGACGGCGATCCCGCCACGCCACCGGGGCTCTACGTCGGCGGCCTCGGGTTCTATTGGGCGGGCAGTGTCTACAGCCCCGGCCTGGCGCGCTGGGGCTGCGCGTACACAGCCTGCTACGCCGACTGCGAGGCCAGCACCGGGCTGGGCACGCTGGACATCTTCGATTACCTCTGCTTCCAGCACCGCTTCGTCACCGCCGACCCCTACGCCTGCGACTGCGACACGTCTACGGGAAATGGCGTCTGCGACCTCCTCGACTTCCTCTGCTTCCAGAAAGCCTTCCTCGCCGGCTGCCCGTGAGGGTGGACGATTACGCGGCGCTGCTGGGCTCGCTGTCGAACCATGTGGTCGTTGAAATGGCCTGGGCCACCACCGACCCCAGCATCTCGCGCAACTCCGGGCTCACGGATTCGAACGCGAAGCCCACCGTCCGCTTCATCACCCAGCCCTTGAGCCAGACCACCCGCACCGGAACGACCATCGTCCCGAGCGTGAGGCTGATCGAGTCGCCGACGCGCAGCCTGCGCCATTGCGAGAGCTCCACGCGCAGCCCCTCCGCACTCAGGTCGATCACGCGCCCTTGATCGCATTCGAGCGGGGGGTTGACAAACCTGGGCTTGACCCGCTGCTCACCCTTTCGTCTGTCGTCTCCGGATCTTCGGTTCATGGTGATCTCCTGTCGCCCGGTTGTTCGGCGTCGTTCGTGCCGCTCGCCATCAATCGAACAGGGGATTCGAGAGGACGCCGATCGAGAACGGATCGCCCGTCAGGTCGAGGTTGGTTCTGAGACTGAAGCGCGCCGTGCCGCCCTGGCGCTGCGCGTAGAACATGTGGAGTTCGTACTCCCGGCCGTCCTGCAGGTTGAGGCGGTCCAGTTCGACGACCTGAGGCACGCCGGCCCGCATGCCTCCGAGATCAATGGCGAGCGTGCCATCGATGAAGATCCAGAGATCATCGTCGCACTGGATCTGGACGACCTGCCCCGTGCAGGCCCGGTAGATAAACGACGTATCGACCTCGAAGGTGAAATATCGGTTGTGGAGCTCGCCCTCGTTGCCGTAAAGAGCGCCGTCGATCGGAGCGAAGTCGTCGGTCAGGAACTCGAACATGCCGTCCGCGGCCCGGGTCAGGATCATCGGGTAGGCCGCGGTTGCGTTCGTGCCGGGGACATCGTTGAACCACTGCTTGAACGTGTCGGCCGAAGTGATGGCGCAGGTGTCATTCGCGCCGGCCACACCGGGCGTGTCCGCGATGAGCGTGCCGCACATCGTGGGCAGCGGGTCGAGCGAGAGGTCCACGTGGAGCCCGGCGTTGTTGGCGATGTAGAGGCTGTCGCCTGTGAAGGATCCGAAGAAGTGCCCGTTCTGATCGATCTGGAGTTCCGCATTGGGTGCAACGATCGTCGCGTACACGATCGAGTTTTCTTGGATTTGGAACGGATCGGTGGAGAGGTGGTACCAATTCACGCGCGACGGGTCGCCCGTGTTGACGTTCACGAGGGCGTTCTGAAAGACAGCCCTGACCGGACCCTCGGTGTAGATCGTCAACTGCGCGCCGGGGCTGAGGAAGATGACCGCGCCCTGGCCGAGTGAGAATGTCCCGGCACAGCGGATGATAGTGTCGCCCTCGATGACGGCCACGGAGCTATTGTCGATCATGAAACTGTCGCACGGGATATTGCCGGTGAGCACCTGCGTGCCCGAGATGAGCACGTTACCAACGCTGGGTCCAAGATCGGGGGCGGTGATCGTGGGCATGGTCCCGGTGCTGGTCATGACGCCGACAACGCCGGAGATGGTGCCGCTCGTGGCGGCGGCGGTCGGGTCGCCGTCGGGCGAGATGAGCAGGTCTCCGCCGAGCGAGCCGCCGTTGCCCAGGTCGATCGCACTGGCGTCGCCGTTGGTCGCGACCAGCGCATCGTCGCCCTGCGTGTCGATATATGAGCCCTGCGACGAGTCCCAGCTGTCCAGGTAGCCGTTGTTGTTGATGGTGAGCGAGCCCTCGACGGCCACGCCGGCAGAAGCCCAGGACCAGTAGTCGCTGCCGGACCTGTTGTAGAGGTGGGGTGCGATGGGCCGGCCCGCGCCGTTTCGCCACTGGTCGAGCGCCTTGAAGCCGAGCCCGGTGAACAGCGGATCCTTCGAGGCGCCCAGGGTGAGCGCGACGTTGCCGGGGTAGTGCCCGAAACCATCCTTGGGGCTGACGGCGAAGTCGGGGTGATCCGAACGGAAGTCTCGGACGGCGACGCGGAGAATGATGCGGCTGCTGCCCGCCATGCTCGCGGGAGCGCTGCGGGGCGGGGTGATGGCGATGATGACGATCAGCACGCCCAACGCGACCAGGACACCGACCGCAAGACATCTTTTCACCATTGGATTCATTTCACATCTCCTGTTACGCCGCTCACCGCGGCCCCTGCCTCCCCGCCCCACACCCGTGCCCCCCGGGGTTCGGTCGAGACTCATGTAAGGACTATCGAATCAGTGAATCCCGGCGGCTGGTCGGATCAAAGACAGGCGTGGTTTGTCGTCCGATTCTGCGGCTCATTCCGGCTGCGCGCGGGCTATCGGAGGTAGCCGTTGCAGGCCCGATAGCTGGGGCGGGCTGCGGCGCGGCGAGTGCTCGGCGGGCGGGTGAGCCACGGCCGCCCGTGCCGTCGCGGTGCGCTTCGTACAATACGCGCATCACCTCTGGAGACACGCCATGCCCGCCGACATCACGTACCTGGGCCATTCCGGATTCCTCTTCTCCGACGGCACGCACACCATCGCCGTCGATCCCTTCCTCACCGGCAACCCCGCCGCCACGCACAAGCCCGGTGACATCCGCTGCACCCACATCGCGCTGACGCACGGCCACGCGGACCACTTCGGCGACACGATCGAGATCGCCAGGGCCAACAACGCGCCCGTCTTCGCCGCCTTCGAGATCACCGAGTATCTCGCCGAGCAGGGCGTGGCCAACTGCGAGCCGGGCAATCCGGGCGGTAAAATCGACGCGCCGTTCGGCTCGGTCGCCTTCACCCAGGCCTTCCACTCCTCCTCATACAACGGCCGGTACATGGGCATGCCGTGCGGCCTGGTCATCACCATCGGCGGCGTGACGATCTATCACTGCGGCGACACCGCGCTGTTCTCGGATATGAAGCTGATCGGCGAGTTATACAAGCCTCACGTCGCCTGCATCCCCATCGGCGACCGCTTCACGATGGGACCAGCCCACGCGATCAGGGCGGCCCAGCTCATCGCCGCTCCACGCGCCATCCCCATCCACTACAACACCTGGCCGCCCATCGAGCAGAACCCCGCCGACTTCAACCCTCCCGGCGTCGAGGTCAGGATCATGCAGCCCGGCGAGACCTGGACCGTGGACGCCTGACGCCTATCGACATCCCTCGATGAACGCCTGCGCAAAGCAGAGGAAGTCGAATATGTCGCAGACGGGCGGGTTGGTGCCGGTCGTCGTGTCGCAGTCGCACGCGTAGGGGTCGTTCATCGTGAACGCCGACTGGAAGCAGATGAAGTCGAACAGGTCCAGCACGCCGCGCCCCGTTGACGTGTCGCAATCGGCGTAGCACGCCGCGCACCGGTTGTTTTCCGTCAGCAGACCCCACATGATCCGCCCGAAGAAATACACCGCCTCCTCGTTGCCCCAGTGCAGCCCCGACGTGTCCAATAGGTTCGGCAGCCCGTGGTTCCCGTCATAGATCCGGTACGCAGTGGCCTCGGCGATCGATATGAAAGACACGTCCGGGATCTCGTCGGCCAGCCGTTGATACATCTCCGCGTGCGCCCGCTGCCTCTCGATGCTGATCCCCGCGATCGCCCACGGGTGCACGATGATGAAGTGCGGGTCGTCGTACTCGGCTTCGGCGCACAACCGACGCCAGCGATCGAGGACCTCGCGCATGCGCGACTCGTGACCCGCGACGCCCTCGTGCCCCAGCAGGATCATGACGGTCATGCGCTCGTCGGGGCGCAGCCGTGTCGCGCGGAGATACTCGATGGCGCGCTCGTCGATGTAGTGCCGCCCCGGGCCGACCAGGCGCGCGTGGTCCACCGTGTCCCAGCCGAACGGCGCGAACGTGTCCAGCGCGAAGCCGGGCAACGGCACGCCCTGCGGGTCGCTCAACGCAAACTGCGACCCGATCGTGACAAAGTGCTTCCCCGATATGCCGGCGGTCGGCTCGCCCGCGACCGACAGATTCGCCGCCCCGAGTCGGGGCCCGACCACGACCGCAAATGCCGGGGCGTACACCTGCTCGGTTGCGGACCCGTGCGCGAACAGCTGTGGCGAGGGCGCCGTCCCTTGGCCCCGGTGCGCCCACCACCGGAACGTGCCCACCGTGTTCGACCCCGCGCCGTCCCAGTACATGATCGGACGCGCGATCAGGTCGCGCCCATCGTACCAGTTGGCCGGCCCGGGTTGATACGCAGCGTACGGCCCGTCGGCGACATCGACCAGGAACTGCGTGAACACCACCTCCGCCGTCGCGCTCGCCATCGGCCCGATCGTCGCCAGGATCGCGATGTCGTTCTCGACCGTCCCGCCGAACATCATCTCCCCCGGGCGCAACTCGCGCTGCAGCCCTTCGCCCGCCGGGCCAAGCCGCATCGCCGTGCCGCTGCGGATAGTGCGCGACCCTGATAGTTATGAGAAACACGAGGTCCGCTGGGCGCTCCAACAATACATTCAGATGTTTGGTTGGTTCCGGTCACGATGGCCCGACGCGAAGTTGTCCGCGTACAACCTGTCGCCCAGCAGCCCCGGCCATACGTTTCCGCTGGCCGAAATGCTCGGACTCAGGTTTACCGACTCGATCGACGTTTCTATGTACTGGAACGCCAAGGAAAATTGGCGCGATTCGCGTCAACAGATAATGAGCTATGCAGTCGAGCTGGGGCGTCAGCACGATCTTCCGGTCATTGTGTGGGTTTGGGATCGCTATTTGATCTGGAACAACGATCGGACGGTCGCCACCTACAAACCACTGTCCTACGAGGCGGTAGAGCAGATGGTCGAGCTTGCGATCTCTGAGGGTGTAGACATCGTGGTCCTGTGGAGTAACACGTACGGATTGCTGACCGTCGATTCCAGCCGAATCATCGAGGAGACGATCAACCGGGACGACGATGATGACCCGCTACCGGCGATCAACGCGCGCATGGTTCAACTGATGGCGGAGATGCGTCTGAGGGCCGAGCAACGTGGTCATGGATGAAGCCGGCGAGTTGAATAGGGAGCAGTTTGATGAGTGACCTAACGCGCGACATAATACTGACAATGGAAGCCGGGCCGGAACTCGACGCGCTGGTGGCAGAGAGGGTGATGGGGTGGGAAAAGTACAATCCAGAGGATGCCCCAGCCTGTTGGCAGCAGAAGAACACGGGCGATTGGATAATGCACTTCATCAAGGAGTCATTATCGTGGTCCCCCTCCACCGACGTAGCAGCCGACTATGAAGTGCTAGTGTTTGTGCGGGAGAACTTCTCGCCAGAGCAACAGAAAACAATGGCCTTTACGCTGTCGCTGAAATGGTGCAAGCACATCCCGTTGTCTAGTCTGGATTTGATGATGCTCACCTACC
>JADFOF010000159.1 GCA_022563015.1 Planctomycetota bacterium | reverse complement strand
CTTCCAAAGTTCGCGTTCCATGCTTTTCTCCCGTGCAAAAGGAACCAAAGCATGGGCGCGACTTTGTGCGCGCGCCACCCTGACAAGCGCCGAACGGCGCATAATCCTCCGTCGGCGACGGGGGAGGGAGCCACTTCGTCACTTCGTCACTTTCCCCCCTTCGTCGCTTCGTCGCTTCTCACGTCCCCGCGCCTGCCACAGACAGGTCGGCTCGGAGATCCGACCTACCTCTCCGCCACTTCGTCGCTTGGTGCGAATGGCGGGCGGGGGGGACCCCCTGCTCGCGCAGGGGGCTCTGTTCATCACTCCGTCACTTTGTCGCTTCCCCCCTTCCCCCCGCCTTCGATATCGCGGGCCTGCGTTGATTCCTGCGGGTTGGGCGGGAACGTTCACGGCCCGGGCTTCGCGTTTCCGATACGCTCTGTTGACGGGTCACGGAACGACCCGGGATTGGAGCCGATGTGTTCGCGGACAAGGACGTCTATCTGATCGGTATCGGCGGGTGCGGGATGAGCGGGCTGGCCCGGATGCTGGCGGCGGCCGGGGCCCGGGTGGCCGGGGCCGATTCGACACTCACCGCTGTCACCACAGCCCTGGTCATCGAGGGCATCGACGTTCACGACGACGCCGGGCCGATGCCCGAGGCGTGCGACGTGGTCGTGGCGTCGGCGGCGATCAAGCCGGACCATCCCCAGATGATCGAGGCCCAGCGGCGTGGGATCGAGGCTTTGAGCTACGCCGAGGCCCTGGGCCGATGCATGGCCGGGCGGACCGGCGTGGCGCTGGCGGGCACGCACGGCAAGAGCACGACGACAGCGATGCTGGGCACGGCCCTGGTCGACGCCGGGCTCGACCCGTCGGTCATCGTCGGCGCCCGGTGCGGCCAACTCGCCGGGGGAGCGCTTGGGGAACCCGAGGCCAACCGCTCGGCGACGGGTTTTCGCCTGGGGTCAGCCGAGATCCCGGCCGGGCCGCTCGCCGGTGAGCCGGGGCTGCTCTTGTGCGAGGCGTGCGAGTACAACCGCTCGTTTCACAACCTCCGGCCGCGGATTGCGTCGATCAGTGCTGTCGAGGCGGACCACCTGGACATCTACGGCTCGCTGGACGCGGTGGTGGAGGCGTTCCACAGGTTCGCGCAGCTCTTGCCGGACGCCGATGCGGGCGGACGGCTGCTCATCGCGCACGAGGGTGGCCACCGGCGCGAGGTGACCGCGGGCGTCCGGTGCGCGGTCGAGACCATCGGCTTCTCGCCCGGCGCGGACTTCTCGGTCATTTACGACCCGGGCGATCGCTGTGTCACACTCATGCACGAGCGCCGCACCGTCGCCCGGTGGACGATGCGCATGCCCGGCGACCACAACGCGATGAACGCGGCCACGGCGTGCGCGCTGGCGATCATGCTCGGCGCCGACCCGGACATCATCGCCCAGTCGCTCGGGGCGTTCGAGGGCGTCGAACGCCGCACGGAGTTCCTGGGCGAGCGGGTGCTGGCGGGCGGCGGCGTGGTCCGCGTCTGGGACGACTACGGCCACCACCCGACCGAGATCGACAAGACGCTCCGGGCGCTGCGCGAGTTCGAGAATCCCGAGCGGCATCACGGTCGGCTGATCTGCGTCTTTCAGCCGCACCAGCACTCGCGCACACGCTTCCTGCTCGACGAGTTCGCGTCCTCGTTCGAGCACGCCGACATCGTGATCGTGCCGCACATCTACTTCGTCCGCGACAGCCAGGCGGAGAAGCACAAGGTGTCGTCCAGCGACCTGGTGGATCGGCTTCGGACGCGAGGCGTGCGGGCCATGCACCTGTACCCGTTCGACGCGATCGTCGAGCAGCTGGAAAACGTCTGCCGCGCCGGCGATGTGCTCGTGGTGATGGGCGCCGGGCCCGTCTGGGAGGTCGCGCACAAGTACATGGCCGGCGGGATGGACGCCGGCTCGGTCCGCACACGGGAGGTCAGCCATGTCGCCGGTCGCGTCTGAGACCAGCCTGACCATCATCGAGCACGCGCCGATCGCGACGTGGTTCGGCGTCGGTGGCGGCGCGCGGCGACTGGCCACGCCCGGGACCGTCGAGCAGGTGCGCGAGTGCGTCGAACTCGATCCGTCGCTGCGCGTGCTCGGCGACGGCGCCAACCTGCTGATCGACGACCAGGGCGTGCCCGAGCTTGTGCTCGATACCGGCCAACTCAACGCGGTCCGGTGGGACGAACGCGCCGGCGCCGTATGCGCGCAGGCCGGAGCGAGCCTGCCCGCGCTCATCATCGAGGCGGTGCGGCGCGGGCTGGGCGGCGTCGAAGGGCTCGCGGGGATCCCAGCCTCGGTTGGTGGTGCGGCGATCATGAACGCCGGCGGCGCCTTCGGCGAGTTTGCGGACACAGTCTCATGCGTCCATGCGATCGATCGGGACGGGCGAGACGTTGTGCTCGGGCGCGGCGAGATCGACTTCGGCTACCGGCACAGCGGGCTCAATCACCTGATTGTCACCTCGGTCGAACTGCGCCTGACGCCGGAAGATCCACTCGTGCTGCGGGAACGGCTCAAGGAGACGATGGCGTACAAGAAGCGCACGCAGCCCATGGCCGCCGACTCCGCCGGGTGCGTCTTCAAGAACCCCACCCTGCATCAACCGATCGAGAGCGTCGGCGACACGGGCCAACGCGTCTCGGCCGGGCTGCTCATCGACCGGGCGGGGTGTCGCGGCCTGCATGTCGGCGGCGCCGAGGTCAGCCATCGCCACGCGAATTTCATCATCACGCACGAGCACGCACGCGCCCGCGACGTGATCGAACTCATGGACATGGTCGCGCGACGGGTGCTGGACGCGTTCGGCGTCACGCTCACGCCCGAGGTCGTTCTCTGGAGGAGGCAGCGATGACACAGGTATTGGTGCTCGGCGGCGGGCCGGATTCGGAACGCGAGGTCAGCCTCAACAGCGCGCGGGAGATCGCCCGGGCGCTGCGGCGCAACCCGGCGCTGGTGGTCGTCGAGCAGACCATCGGGCGCATCACGCTTGATGAGCTCAAAGACTTGCCCGGCGACGTGGTCTTCCCCGCGCTGCACGGCGCGTTCGGCGAGGGCGGGCCGCTCCAGGATCTGCTCGAAGCGGACGGCCGACCCTACGTCGGGTGCGGGCCGACCGCGGCCCGGCTGGCGATGGACAAGCTGGCGACCAAGCTCGTCGCGTCGCGGCTGGGCATCAACACGCCCCACGCCTGCGTCCTGAACCCCGGCGACACCCGCTGCCCCATGCGCCTGCCGGTCGTCGTCAAGCCGATCCACGAGGGATCCAGCGTGGGGCTGCACGTCTGCCTCGACCAGCGCGACTGGGCCGAGGCCCACCGGGCGGTCATGGCGGACCGCACACGAAACCCGCATCGCTCGTACATGGTCGAGCGCCTGATCGCCGGGCGCGAGCTGACGGTGGGGCTCCTGGATCGTTCGGCCTTGCCGATCATCCACATCGCACCCAGAGACGGGATCTACGATTACGAGGCCAAGTACACCCGCGACGACACCCGGTATATCCTCGAGCCGGAGTTGCCCCCGGGCGCGGACACGGCGCTGGCCGAGCACTCGGTGCGGCTGGCGGATGCGATCGGTGTGCGGCACCTGGCGCGCGTCGATTTCATGCTCGACGGCTCGGACATGCCGTGGCTGATCGAGTTGAACACCATGCCCGGTTTCACGACGCACTCTCTGGTCCCGATGGCCGCCCGACGACACGGGTTCGAGATGGACCGCCTGTGCTCGTGGCTGATCGAGCTGGCGGTCCGCGACAAGCGCGTCGCGGCCTGACGCGCACGGATCCACACGATGGCACAGCGAAAGAGCACGTCCAGACCGAAGCGAGACCCCGGGCGAGGCCCGGCCGTCCTGACGACCGCGCGGATCGTGGCGTCGGTCGCGATCCTCGCGCTCATCGCAGCCGGGGCCGTGCTCGGGCTGCCACGCCTGCGCGCCGACGCCTCGTACCGCATCCGGCACGACGACGGCATCGCGATCCTGTTTACCTTCCCGACCGACGAGCCGGGCGGTCAGACGTGGTTCAAGGACGAGTTCGCGACCCAGCTGCATCGCATCGCCGCCGAGCAGATCAGCGCGCACCCCGACGTGCTCTCGCGCGAGCAGCTCGACGCTGTCCGCGACGCGCTGGCGCACACCGGCTGGTTCGAGGGCGACGCGGTTGTCACGAGGGCGCGTGGGGCGATTCACATCTCCGGCCAATGGCGCGTGCCCGCAGCCGTCGTCCGCCACGACGGGCGCGAATACCTCATCGCATGGGGCGGACACCTGCTCCCCAAGTCGTACGCCGAGGGCGAGGCGTACGCCCGCGACGGCGTGCGCGTGATCAGCGGCGTGGCCTTCGGGCCGCCGGCGGACGAGCAGCACCGGCTCCGGTACGGCCGGCGCTGGCCCGGCAAGGATCTGCGCGCCGCGCTCGAGCTGCTCGCGCTGCTCCAGGATCGCGCGTACTTCGACCAGGTCGCCGGGATTGCTCTGTCGCAGCGTGCGGCCCCGGCCGAGGGGCTCACGCTCACCATCACGACGCCCGAAGGGACGCGCGTCGTGTGGGGAGGGCCTCCCAACGAGTCCGGCGTGCACCGCGGCGAGGTCTCGCGCGATCGCAAGCTCTCGAATCTGGACGCGCTGGTGCGCAGATTCGGGCGGATCGACGCCGGACGCGAATTGGTCGAGATATTCGGCGCCGACGCCGGGTTCGAATCAGAGGGGGGAGGGTGATGTCGGCCGTTGCACCCGGCGACGCGCAGCAGGAGCGCGATCGCACGAAGCCCGCCACGCACGACCGCTGGGCCCATCGTCGCGGCGAGCCCCGCGTGCTCGCGTTCCTGTGGACGCTGTATCTTCTGGGCGCGACACTGCTGGGGTTCGCGGCCCTTGGTGCGGTGGGTGGGATCTCGCCCGACACCTATCGCCCCGTCGCGCGGATCATCCTGATCACCGTCGTCGTGGGCATCGTTCTGATATGGCCGATGGTGCGCCTGAGCCAGGCCAGGCCCAGGCGGGGCGGCGCGAGGACGGCGTGTGGCGATTTCATCGTGATCGTGATTCCGGCACAGGCGGTGGTGTGGCCCCAGGCGTTCCTTCCCACCGCACAGTGGTCGGTCTCCACCATCGTCGCGCTCTCGATGCTCATGTGCGCGTGGGCGGTGTGCATGGCCGGGCTGCTGGCGCTGGCGCTGGGCCGGGGCGGGGGCGAATCAGCGCGGCGTCCCCCCGCACACGCCTGGCTGTGGATGCTGCTCATCATCCTCGTCAGCGCGTCCGGAACCGTGGTGGCGCTGTCCGGCTCAGAATCGGGCGAGGTCAACGAGGTGCGCACGCGGTGGCTCGCCTCTCCCATGACCGGCGTGTACGAGCTGATGCGGGATCGCCCGCACACGTCGCGAGCGTCGCGCTTAGGCCGGGACGACTGGACCATCATCGCCGCGCCCGCCGCCGTCGGCATGGTCCTGTGGCTCCTGGCCGCGATGAGACGACCCCGCGACGACGTGCCGACCGTCCGCCGCGCTGGTGTATAATCGCGGCACGGTCGGCGGCGTTGCACGTTGGCTTGGAATAAGGACGCGCCACGATGGACCTGATCACTACCGGCGAGCACGCGCAGATCAGCAAACGGCTGGCTGCCCTCAAGGCGAATCGGTCGATCATCTCGACCCGCATCGCCGAGGCCCGCGCGCACGGTGACCTCTCGGAAAACGCCGAATACCACACCGCCAAGGAGCAGCAGGGCCTCGAGGAGGCCGAGATCCGCCGTCTCGGGGCACGCCTCGAATCCGCCCAGGTCGTCGACGAGAACAAAGCCAAGGGCACGGGGATCGTCTTCCTCGGCTCCCTGGTTCGGCTGCGCGATGTCGAGACCAAGGAAGAGGATCTCTTCAAGCTCGTCGGCGAGTTCAGCGACGAACCGCCCGACGACTACGACGAGGTCACCGCCAGCAGCCCGATGGGCGAGGCGCTGATGAAATCGCGCGTGGGCGAGACCGTCCGCTTCAACGCGCCGCGCGGCGTCAAGCGCTTCGAGATTCTTGAATTGCTCTGACCACGCCGGCGCCGGGCCGTGCGCGCATCGGCAACCCCGTGCGTGCGCGCGAGAGCACAACCATGAGCGCCCGTGAACTTCGCCTTGCACGCCGTTGGTCCATCCGCGCCGACCCCGATGACATCGGCGTCGCGCAGCAATGGTGGGAAAGCCCGCCGACGCGCGCGACTGCCGAAGAAGTGGTCCGGCGTGCATTCACGAATCCGGCTGCGCTTCGGGTCTGTCGCAACCGACTGCCGCGTGTGGGTCAACCGCGCAGCCGTCGGTCGGCACGGCGGCGACTACCTCCCCTTCCAGTTCGATATCACCGCCGCGCCCGC
>JADFOF010000158.1 GCA_022563015.1 Planctomycetota bacterium | reverse complement strand
GCCCTGTTCGCCGCCGGTGACGATCCGAATATCGCGGATCCGGGCGTTGAGCAGGCACTGGATCGGGTAGTAGATCATGGGGCGGTCGTAGACCGGCAGCAGGTGCTTGTTTGTGACGAGAGTGAGCGGTCTGAGCCGAGTGCCCAGCCCGCCAGCCAGAATCACGCCCTTCATAGCCAGCCCTCCTGTCCGAGAATCCGGCGATTTCCATGAGTATCGGCCGGATAATACGCCCGGCTGAGCCGCCGCACGACTTTGTCCGGGTGAAAGCCGGGTTGCACGGCCGTCGCCCAGAGCGCACAATACCAATTCTCACCAATCACACCCCCGGGGGAGCCGCGATGCCGGACACCGTACCCAATCAATTGTCGAGTCTGCCGTACTTCAGGGAATACCTCGACACCGTGCTGCGGCCTCGGGTCGAGCGTGCGCTCACGGAGGTCCGCGCGCAGCTGAGCGAGTCCGTCTTGAACGAAGTCGTGCGGATCATCAGCGAAGAGCAGAGCGGCGACGTGCCCGACGACGCCGTGCGCACGCTGCTCGAGCAGACACTCGGGCTTCAGATTCGCGTCGAGGCGGTGGCCGTGTTCGCGAACGAGCCGGGCGAGCGGGCGGAGATGAACGTGGCCGATGAATCGAACGTTGGATCGGTCGAGCAGGTGGAGGTGCGTCGTCGCGGCGGGCCCGGCGGGCGCCCGCTCATCAACGCCGTGCTGCGCGGCGACGCGGGTTCGAGATAATCCCAGGTGCCCGCGCCCGCGCCCGGCGCGCGTCGGGGATGCGCCCACCGTCGGGCGAAACCGCGGTTCCATCAACCATTGCGAGTTCCAGCGCGGTTCACCCCAGCGCATCGGCTCTGCAACTCAGTGGACGCCGAGTCTGAGCCCGTCGCGGGCGAAGGCTCGGATCGCGGTGTCGTGGGTGAGATCCGAGCCTTCGCCGGGCTCAGACTCTGCGCCATGCGCACGTCACGGCGCTGCGTCCTTCTGGGAACGATCTATCCCAGCGCGGCGTCCAGGTCTGCGAGCAGGTCGTCGGCGTCCTCGATGCCGACGGACAGACGCACCAGACCGTCGTCGATGCCCAGCTCGCGCCGGGCCTCGGGCGAGACCGAGGCGTGCGTCATGATCGCCGGGTGCTCGATGAGCGACTCGACGCCGCCGAGCGATTCGGCCAGCGAGAATAAGTGCACCCGCTCAAGAAACGCACGCGACGCCTCCATCCCGCCCTTGATGACCATGGAAATCATGCCCCCGAAGTCGCGCATCTGCCTCGCGGCCAGCTCGTGCTGCGGGTGCGATTCGAGCCCGGGATAGGTGACGCGCTCGACCCGCGGGTCAGCCTCGAGCATGTGCGCGATCCTCGCGGCGTTGGCGCAGTGGCGGTCCATGCGCACGTGCAGCGTCTTGGTCGAGCGCAGCAGCAAGAAGCAGTCCATGGGGCTGGGCACCGCGCCCACCGAGTTCTGGAGGAACTTGAGCCGCGCCGCCAGATCGTCGTCGCTCGTGACCAGCGCCCCGCCGATCACGTCCGAGTGACCGCCGAGATACTTGGTCGAGCTGTGCAGCACCAGGTCCGCGCCGTGCGCGAGCGGGTTCTGCAGGTATGGCGTCGCGAAGGTGTTGTCCACGGCGAGGATCGCCCCGCGGGCGTGCGCGAGCCGGGCAAGGGCGGCGATGTCGAGCACCTTGAGCATCGGGTTGGTCGGCGTCTCGGCCCAGAGCAGCCTGGTGCGCTCGTTCATCGCCGACTCGGTCGCGGCAAGATCGGTCATCTCAACGCGGGTGGTCTCGATCCCGAGCTGCCGGTAGACCTTGTCGAGCAGGCGGAACGATCCGCCGTACACATCGTCGCACAGCACGATGTGGTCGCCGGTGCTGAGCGTGTGCAGCACGCAGTCCATGGCGCTGAGCCCGGAGGCGAACGCGAGCCCGTGCCGACCGCCCTCGAGCGAGGCCAGGTTCGCCTCGAGCGCCTTGCGCGTCGGGTTGGCCGAGCGCGAATAGTCGTAATCGTCCTTGAGCACGCCCGGGCTCTCCTGGACGTAGGTCGAGGACATGTAGACGGGGGTCATGATGGCGCCGGTGGTGGGGTCCGGCCGTTGGCCGGCGTGGATGGCGCGCGTCGCGAAGCTCGATTCGTGTGGCATGTGGGCTCCTGACCGGGCTGAGTGGAACCGCGGGTCAACCGCGCGGGGCGCAACCATACGCCCCGGCCGGCAGTCAGGATCGCCGCTTCGTCAGGTGCTCGATCATGTCGATCTGTGAGATCACGCCGACGATTCGGCCGGCGTCGATCACGATCGCCGCCTGGTCGGTGTCGAAGATGTGGTAGAGCTCCTCGATGCGGGCCTTGGGATAGATGAGCCCGCCGATGGTCTGCTCGACGTCGCGCGCGGGCGAGTCGGGCGTGATCGCGCCCGCGTGCAGGGCGCGGAGCAGATCGACCTCGTGCACGATCGAGACGGGCGAGCCGGAGCCGTTGACGATCGGGATCTGCGACACGCCGTGCTCACGCATCGTCCCGATGAGCGTGCCGACGGTGTCGCTCTCGTTGGCGGTGAGGACGGTCTGGTCGCGGCCGGCGAGCAGATCCTCGACCAGCCCCAGTTCGGCGGACTTCTCCATGAACCCGTGGTCCTTCATCCAGGCGTCCGCGAGGTACTTGGTGATGTACCGCGTGCCCGAGTCGGGCAGGATGGTGACGACGGTCTTGCCCTCGCCCAGCTCCATGGCGACCTCGACCGCGACGTGCACGATCGAGCCGCTCGACCCGCCGCAGAAAAGCCCCTCCTCCCGCACCAGCCGCCGCGCCATGTGGAACGATTCCCTGTCGTTGACCTGGCGCATCTCGTCGACAGCCTTGGTGTCGAAGGCTCCGCACTTGATGTCCTCGCCGATGCCCTCGACCTTGTAGACGTAGGGGTCGGCGATGGTGCCCGTGTAGTAGTAGTGGTAGTGGACCGAGCCGAGCGGGTCGACACCGATGACCTTGATGTCGCGGTCGTGGCCCTTGGCGAGCCGGTCCTTGATGTAGCGTCCGATGCCCGAGACCGTGCCGCCCGTGCCCACGCCGCCGACGAACGCGTCGAACTGTCCGCCGGTCTCTTCCCAGATCTCGGGCCCGGTCAGGTGATAGTGGGCGTCGATGTTCCAGGGATTGTGGTACTGATCGAGGTAGTACGAGCCGGGCGTCTCTTTGGCGATGCGCTTGGCCACGTTGACGTAATGGTCCGGCGAGTCGCCGGGCACATCGGTCGGCGTGATGACGACCTCGCACCCGAACGACTTGAGCATGTTGACCTTTTCAAGGCTCATCTTGTCGGGCATGGTGAAGACGCATCGATAGCCCTTGACCGCCGCGACCATGGCCACGCCCAGCCCCGTGTTGCCCGAGGTGTTCTCGACAAGGGTGCCGCCGGGCCTGAGCAGCCCCGCCTGCTCCGCCTTCTCGATGATGTACAGGGCCATGCGGTCCTTGATCGACCCGGCCGGGTTCAGGTACTCGCACTTGACCAGGACGGCGGCACTCCCGGGCGGGACGACCTTGTTGAGCCTCACCAGCGGCGTGCTCCCGATCGCTTCCAGGATGCTCTCGTTGACTGGCACAGGTGTATTCCCGTGGTTTCGAGTTGACTCAGGGGCAGAACGACCCGACGGCTCGGCCCGCGCCGTCCCGGACACAATAGTCGGGGTGTGTTCCCCCCGCCCGGGTCGCCAGGGTTGAGGATGGTCCGATCCTTGGGGCCTCTTTGCCCGTGCCACACACACGCCAGAGGAAACCTCGCCCCGCGTGGCAACGTATTGCATCGCGGCGGCGGTGTGGTGGCCGGTCCAGACCGATCCAAGAGCCCCTCCCCGATCCCGGGGGTGAGAGAAAGAGAATCACCCATGAATCGACTCATCGCCGCCGCGTCGGCCGTGCTCGCGACGCAACTGGCCCTCGCAGCAGGGCCGGACGACCCCGCCTACCGCGTTCGGGTCGCGACGGATCAGCCCGCCGAACTGCTCGCTGAGCTCGGCGAAATGGGCTTTGACACGGAGTGCGACGCCAGCATCGGGCGGAACAGCGTCGAGTTGATCCTCTCCGAAACCGGGCTGGCCCAACTCAGACGCCGCGGGCTCGAGCCGGTCATTCTCGAAACCGCCCGGCCGCTGCGCGAGGTGCTGGGCGTGGGCGACCCCGAGAACCCGTTGGCGTACCTGCTCTACCCCGACATCGTGAGCTGGATGAACCAGGTCGCCGCCGCCAACCCCGCGATCGCCCAGGTCGTCGATCTCAACGCAATGTTCGAGACGGCGACCACCCAGGAGGGCCGAAGCCTTTACGCGATGCGGATCTCCGACAACGTCCAGACCAACGAGGACGAGCCGACCTTCCTGCTCGTCTCCTGCCACCACGCCCGCGAGATCGTCACGCCCGTGCTCGCGATGGACGCGATCGAGCGCCTGACCAGCGGCTACGGCACGGACCCGCGCATCACCGCAGCCGTCGATAACAACGAGATCTGGATTATCCCTGTCGCGAACCCCGACGGGTACGAGTACGTCTGGAGCACCGCCAATCTGTGGCGCAAGAACCGTCGCAACAACGGCAACGGGACCTTCGGCGTCGACCAGAACCGCAACTACCCGCAGGGCTGGACCGCGTCCTGCTCGGGCAGCACCAACTCGGGCTCCGATGTCTACAAGGGGCCGTCGGCGGGATCCGAGCCCGAAACCCAGACGATCATGCAGCTTTCACTGGACCGGCGCTTCGCCAAAGTGCTCGACTACCACTCGTCCGGGCGGATCACGCTGTACGGGTACAACTGTTCGTCGAACCCCCTCACATCGTTCTGGGGCAATGAAGCGCAGGCGTTGTCGTCCGCGTCCGGCTACGGCGGATCGACCAGGCCGCCCAGCGCCGAGGGCGAGCAGTACCAGTGGCAGTTCGCCAGGTTCGGAAGCCTCGCGCATCTCACCGAGACCGCCACGCAGTTTCAGCCCCCGTTCTCAGCCGCCCAGATCGAAGCGCAGCTGGTCTGGCCCGGTGTGCTGCACTTCCTCGAACGACCTGTCAGCGTGATCGGCACCGTGACCGACGCGGTGACGGGCCTGCCCGTCCAGGCCGACCTCTCACTGCTCGGCGTCTCGTTCGTCAGTGGCGAGAGCAACACCAGCGGCGGGCCGCTCGGCCGGTATCAGTGGATCCTCCCCCCCGGCAGTTACACGCTGGAGGTCGCCGCTGCCGGATACCAGACCCAGCAGATCCCGCTGAGCGTGACCTCGGCCAGCGAGCAGCGGCTGGATATTCAGCTCGTGTCTGAAGCGCTCGTGCTGAGCCTCGTCAACGGGCCGAGCGGGCTCATCGAGCCGGGCATCCAGCCCGTCGTCGAGGTCGACATCACGCCCGCCTCGCAGCAGATCGTTCCCGGCAGCGAGAACGTCTTCTTCCGCGACTCGGGCGGCGCGTTCTCGCCCATCGCGCTGACCCCCGCCGGCGGCGGCCGCTACACCGCCTCGCTCCCAACGACCGCCTGCGGCACGACGCCCGAGTACTACCTCCAGGCAATGGGCGACGGCGGCGCGACCATGCGCCTGCCCGCCGGTGCGCCGGCCGTCGTGTTCTCGTACGACATCGGCACGCTCACCGTCTCGTTCCACGACAACTTCCAGACCAATACGGGGTGGACGGCCGTGAACCTCGGCGCCACGACCGGCGACTGGGAGCGCGGCGTGCCCGTCAACGACCCGAACTGGGCCTACGACCCGATCTCCGACTCCGACGGCAGCGGCTCGTGCCTGCTCACGCAGAACCAACTCGGCAACACCGACGTCGATGATGGCGCCGTACGCATCACCTCGCCCAGGCTGGACATGACCGGCGGCGGGTCGATCAGCTACGACTACTACCTCAACATGACCAACCCGGCCGGCGTGGATCGCCTGCTCGTAGAGATCAACAGCAACAACGGCGTCGGCGCGTGGACCGAGATCGTGCGCCACGAAACCAGCGGCGGCCTGGGCTGGCGCACACACAAGATCACCGAGGCGGACCTGCTGGCGGCCGGCGTGACACTGACCTCGACCATGCGCATGCGCTTCACCGCCAACGACTCCAACCCCCAGAGCATCGTCGAGAGCGGGCTCGACGCCTTCAAGATCCTGGTCTACGAGTGTGACACCTGCTACGCCGACTGCGACACCAATGGTGTGCTCGATATCTTCGACTTCCTGTGCTTCCAGAACAGTTTCGTACTCGGCGAGCCCTACGCCTGCGACTGCGATCCCGACCCGGCCTGCGACATCTTCGATTTCCTCTGCTTCCAGAACGCCTTCGTGGGCGGGTGCCCGTAGCCGCGCCTGTTCAGCCGCACGTGTCTGGATTCCAAACGTCGTCCAAACGAATCGAGGCCCCGTCGCGACGCTTGGAAGAAATGAAGA
>JADFOF010000157.1 GCA_022563015.1 Planctomycetota bacterium | reverse complement strand
GCGAACGCCGCCGCGATCCGATCGTAGTGGCCTTCGAGCGTCGCCCTGGAATAGACATACGTCGGCGTGCCGAACTCGTCGGCCAGCGACACCAGGTCTACACCCTCGCACCCAAGCCGACCGTCACGATACGAAAAATCATCCATTCCGCCGATGGTAGCGTTTGGAGGCGGGTCGGGAGATCGCCAGATGGGCACGATCGTCGCGAAAACCGCTCGGGAGTGCTGCCGGGTGTGATAAACTGAAGCCGGCCCCAGCTCCGGTCGATCATCGTCCGGGTGGGATCCCACGGAGGACTCGACATGTCATCGTTTCGCAAGGCAAGGCCCGCGCGTCGCGTCGGGCTGACAAAGCTGGCAATGGTGGTTCTGGCCGCAACGCTCGGCACCGCCGCCCCGACGCTCGCGCAGGAAGGCAACCGCGACCTCCAGGCCGCCATGCAACGGCTGCACGAGTTGACGGCCCAGGCAGAGCGTGCGCGAGAGCAGGGTCGGCACGAACGGGCCGAGCAGCTCGCCAAGCAAGCCGAGCAGCTCGAACAACGCATCCATCGACACATGCGCGGGCAGGATCGCGCAGCCGAACGCGAGCACGCCGTACACGAGCATGCCGAGCGTGAGCGCGGGCGCGAGGGGCGCGTGCACGATCGCCCCCAGCGCGAACACGCGGATCCTGGCGATGTGCTCGAAGGACTCAAGCGGGGCATCTGGGCGCTGCGGCAGATTGGGCGCAACGAAGAGGCTCAGCACCTGGCCAACATCGCTGAAGGCGTCGCGCGCCGACTCGACCAGGCCCTCCGCGGCCGCCGCGAGCGGGAGCAGCGCGGCGATCGCGAACAGGGCGCCGACGCCGAACGCCGCGAGACGCGTCGGCATTTCACCATCGTGCGCTACGCCGTGGAGGGGCTCGTCGATGCCGACCGGCACGACGCGGCCGACTTGCTCGAGAGGGCGCTGCACGCGCGCGAGCTGGAGTTTCAGGGGCGACGCGACGAGGAGGCGATGCACATCCGCGAGAACGCGCCCGGCCGCGAAGACGTCATCGAGCTGCTCTCGCTCGCCGCCCGCGAGCTGCATCGGCAGGGCCGTGGCGAGCGCGCCGACGCCGTCGTCGAACTGACCAAGCAGTTGCGCCATCCGCGCGAGACCGATCGTCGGCGCGAGTCGGATCGACCGCACGAGACCGATCGCCGGCGCGACACGGATCGGCCTCGCCAGCGCGATGACCGCCGACCCGAGCGAAGGGAGAACGTCGAGCACCAGATCGAGATCATGCAGATGGCCATCCCCGCCCTGCGCGAGGCCGACCGCGGCGACATGGCCGAGGTGCTCAAGCGGGCGATCCAGGTCAGGATGGTGAACCTGCGCGGGCTTGAGGGCGAAGAGGCCAGAGTCGTCCGCGACCGCGCCCCGAGCGCGGGTGAGACGATCGAAATCCTGGGGTTCGCGGCCGGGCTTTGGCGCGAGTTCGGCAACGTGGACAAGGCCGAGTCTGTCGCGAATCTCGCAAGGCACATGCGGGGCGATCTCGAGCGTCGCGAGCAGCCCGGTCGCGACCGCCGGCGGGACCGCGACGACCGTTGAGCCGGGCGCCGCATCGCGCCCGCCGCCGCGGCTCGTCTTGCGCTCACGCCTGATGGATTCGTTCGCCACGCAGGTGCGCCCCCGCTCCTACCATCGCGTCTGAACCAGGAGGCCGATGGATGGCATGGGTGAAAATCGCCGACGCGCTCCGGGCTGAGCCGGGCCGGGACATCACGATCAAGGGCTGGATCCGCACCCGCCGCGACTCGAAGGCGGACGGCGGGCTGTCCTTCCTGTCCGTCCACGACGGCACCTGCTTCGACCCCATCCAGGTCGTCGCACGGGGCGATCTGACCAACTACGACAGCGAGATCACAACCCTCACGACCGGGTGCGCCGTCGAGGTGGACGGCCGGCTCGTCGAGAGTCAGGGAAAGGGACAATCGGTCGAGATCCAGGCGTCCGCGGTCCGCATCGTCGGCTGGGTCGAGAATCCCGAGACCTACCCGGCCAGCCAGAAGCGGCACACGTTCGAGTACCTGCGCGAGGTCGCCCACCTGCGGACGCGGACCAACACGTTCGGGGCCGTCGCCCGCGTACGGCACACGATCTGCGCCGCGATCCACCGCTTCTTCGACGAGCGAACGTTCTACTACGTCCACACGCCGATCATCACCGCCAGCGACGCCGAGGGCGCGGGGCAGATGTTCCGTGTCAGCACGCTGGACCTCCTGAACCTGCCGCGCCGCGACGACGGACAGATCGACTTCGCACGCGACTTCTTCGGGAAGCAGTCGTACCTGACCGTCTCCGGCCAGCTCAACGTCGAGTCGTTCTGCCTGGCGCTGAGCCGCGTGTACACCTTCGGCCCGACGTTCCGGGCGGAGAACTCCAACACCAGCCGACACCTGTCCGAGTTCTGGATGATCGAGCCGGAGATCGCGTTTGCCGACCTTGCCGACAACGCCCAGCTCGCCGAGGACCTGCTCAAGCACGTCTGCGACGACCTGCTCACCGGCCGGGGCGACGACATGGCGTTCTTCGAGCTGCGCATCGACAAGAACGTCATCACGCGCCTGCGCGCGATCATCGACAAGCCGTTCCGCCGCATCACCTACACCGACGCGATCGCCGAGCTTGAAAAGTCCGGCAAGAACTTCGAGTTCCCCGTGAGCTGGGGCGCGGACATGCAGTCCGAGCACGAACGCTACCTCACCGAGGAGCGTTTCAAGCAGCCGCTCATCGTCACCGACTACCCAAAGGACATCAAGGCCTTCTACATGCGCATGAACGACGACGGTAAGACCGTCGCAGCCATGGACGTGCTCGCCCCGGGCATCGGCGAGATCATCGGCGGCTCGCAGCGCGAGGAGCGCCTCGACAGGCTCGACGCGCGCATCGACGAGATGGGCCTGCCCAAAGAACAGTACTGGTGGTACCGCGACCTGCGGCGGTACGGCACGGTCCCGCACGCCGGCTTCGGACTCGGGCTCGAACGCTTCGTCCAGTTCTGCACCGGCATGGCCAACATCCGCGACGTGATCCCATTCCCGCGCGCGCCCCGGCAGGCGGAGTTCTGAAAAGAAGGCATCAGGCATTAGGCATCAGGCATCGGGGGAGCAGGGATCGGGCATCAGGGAAGAAGCGAACGACCACTGCGCTCGATGCGAGTTCCGAGCGCTCGCGGACGCCGAGTCTGAGCCCGCCGCGGGCGAAGGCTCGGATCTCGACGACGAACCTCGCCCGATTCATCCTCACACACCGCAACCAATCGCCGCTATGCTGGTACGATCCGACAACGGAGGCTCCGCATGTTCACGCGCCGACTGTTTCTCGCTGCATCACTGCTGCTGGTCGCCCTTATCCCCGCGCACGCCCGCGCGCAGGCGCAGGCCGACGCCTCGGCCCACGTTGAACGCGGACTGGCCCGGCTGCTGGACTCGATGGAAGCCGCGGTCCTCGCCGGAGACCCCGACGCCTGCCTGGCGCTCTCGGATCTGTCCGAAGACGTTTTCGCGCAGGAGCAGCGAAACTGGGCGGCCGACCTCGAGGACCACGCGCCGGAAACCTTTGAACTGAACCTCGGCGAGGAACCTCTGCAACTGGACGGCGAGTTCGCCGTGGCCACACTGACCATGACCTGGAACATGCCCGACCGGAAGCGTCGCCGCGTGTCGTTCCCGGCCCGGTTCACTCGCGGCGACCACGGATGGAAGTACGCCGGCGAGCACTGGAACCGCGTCGAGGGTGAGCTCATCCTCGCGCTGCACGCCGACGGGCTCGACGGGGCGGCCAGACTTGTGGTAGAGGTCTGGCCCGAGGTCCGGCGGTCGGTCAACGAACAGTTCGGCATCACGCCGGACGACGGCCTGCTCGACCACGTCCAACAGGTCAAGCTGTACGGCTCGATGGCTCACCTGCAGGCGTCGATCTACCTGAGCTACGCGGACGAGCACGGCGGGCTCGCAGGGTGGAACGAGCCGGGCGAGTCGATCAAGATGATCGCCCGTGGCCGGCTGTCGGCCGACCGCCTGCGCCCGCTGCTGTCGCACGAGTACGGGCACGTCTGCGCGTTTGCGTTCGGACCCAGCGCGAACAGGATCCCGTGGTGGCTGCTCGAGGGGCTGGCCGAGGCGGCGTCGGCGCCCTTCTCGCGCACCCGCCGCATGAGCGAGGGCGTGATGCAGCGCGTCGCGGCCCGGGACAACCTCGCGCCGTGGCAGTCGATCGCGGATTTCGAGAACACCCCGCCGGAGTTCGCCTATCACGTCTACCGCCAGGGCCATCACATGGTCATGTACGTTGACGAGCAGTTCGGGCTCGACCGGCGCAACCAGTGGGTGCGTGCGCAGGCGCGCGGGCAGTCGCTCGATGAGGCGACGCGCGGGGTCTTCGGGATCTCGTTCGAGGAGCTCGACCGCCGGTGGCGCGAGACACTTCAGCCCGAGCCTGTGCAAGTGCCCGACGAGGATCCCGACCGCTCCTGATCAACCCCGCCGGCGCTCAATCGTCCCGGCGGCCCGCAACGGCTTCGTCCGACCCGGACACGAGCGACGTGCCCGAGTTCATGGCGTCGATCGTGGGCGGCTTTCGAAGGACCGCCACGTACACGAGCACCGCCACCGCGTACATCGCCGTCACGATCGCCACGCATCCCACGGCCCGGCGCACGACCGGCGGGCGCTTGTTGACGGGCCCGGAGGCGCGCTGGCACAGGACGCGAGCGGTGGGCCCGAACTCGCCCACGAGGGTCGGCACAAGCCGTGTCAGCCCTGGACACGCCGCCGACGCCGCACGCCTCAGGTGATACAGAACCCCGCCACCCGGACCGTCGGCGACCGCGACTGGGTCGGGCTCGGAACTCGCCGACACGGGCACATCCTCGGGCGCCGCGGCCGGAACGGCGTCGGCCGGCTTGGACCCCGCTTTGTCCGGCAGCGATTCGTTCCCGCCTTCAACCAGCACCGATTGCTCGTCATCGTCCTCGCCCTCCATCATCGAGTCCGCCAGTCGCGCCAGCTCACTGTCGAGCGACCGCACACGCTCCTGCGCCTCGGCCGTGTCCCCCACCTCCGCCGTCGCGTCCACGAGCAACTCGCTCTCGACGCTCGGCGCTTCCTCTTTCTCATCCACCATGACCTTGTCGGGCTCGTCCTCCGGCTCGTTCGTGGCCTCAACGGCCTCCGGCTCCGAACCTGAATCGGATGGACCCTCGCCAGAATCGACGACCGCATCCTCTTCAGTCCCGAGAACAGCCTCGTCAGGCGACGGCGTTATCTGCTCGGACTCGCCAGTGCTGACCAGTATCGATGGCTGCTCGGTCGTCTCCGTCACGTCCTCGGCCAGTGGTTCCGTCGGTGCCGTTGGCTCGTCGGGTTCGGCCGATTCGGAAACCGCCGTCTCGGACGTGACGGATTCCGACGGTGTCGGTTCCGCCGGCGCTTCGGGTTCGGCCAGGGCTTCAGGAGCCGCAGACGCTTCGGGTACCGCCGATGCTTCGGGGGCAGCGTCGGTCGGCTGCTCTTCGTCGGCCGGGGACGCATCCGGGGCAGCCGGGGGCTCCACACTCGGCGGAAACCATTCCTGCAGTTCAACCTGCGGTCCGTCGTCGCTGGCCGATCGAACCACCTGGTCCAACCTCTCGCGCAGTTCGACCACCAGGCCGTCCGCCTCCGCGACCAGTTGCCCGATATCCTGAATGTCTTGTTTCGCCTCGGCCATAGCACGCCCCGTTTCGAAGATCGGTCCCGCCCGGGCCGAACTGAAGCTCTATCGGACTGAGCCGGGAAATCCCACCGCCATGAGCCGTCACCGCGTCCACGTCGATTCTTTTCCAAACAGCGGAAAGCTGATCGTGGGCGGCGAGGAAGCCCATCACGCACTGCGGACCCGACGGCTCGGGGTTGGCGATTCGCTGGATGTGCTCGACGGTCGGGGCCGCGTCGCCGATGCCGTGCTGGTCGAGTCCACGCACCTGGGCCGGGGCCGATGGACCATGACGCTCGACATCCGCGACGTGCGCGAGCTGTCGCGCCCCGCGCCGACGATCCAGTTGCTTACGGGTGTCCCCAAGGGCGCACGACTCGAAGCGCTCATCGACGGGGCGAGCCAGGCCGGCGCCACCTCGTGGCAGCCGCTCATCGCACACCGCTCCGTCGTCGACCCCGGGCCCGGCAAGCTCGAACGCCTCACGCGCGTCGCCGTCGAATCGGGCAAGCAATGCGGGCGGCCGTGGTTCCTCGAGATCCAAGAGCCGGTGTGCCTGCCCGAGGCGCTGGCGACCGTCGCGTGCTTTGCCGGGCACCCGATGCGCATCGAGACCGCCGCGATCGTCGCCGTCGGCGTTATCCTCGACCAGGAACGCCGCGCAGCACCGCCGGTCACACAGCCGGTATCATTCGC
>JADFOF010000156.1 GCA_022563015.1 Planctomycetota bacterium | reverse complement strand
AATACTCGCAAAAATCGATGGCCTCACAGATGTCCGCGTCGGCCTCACGCCAGGTCTTCCCGGCTTCCTTGATCATGACGCCGCAGAGCTCGTCGCGGCGGTTGCGCATGAGCGCGGCGGCCTTGACGAGCGCGCCGGAACGGGTCGATTGCGGCGTGTCGCGCCATGTCGGAAAGGCGGTGTGGGCTGTGTCGAGCATGGCGCGGGCCTGCTCGGCGTCGAGCAATGTCTCGCCCTGCGGGACTGTAGCCGACGCGATGGCGTCGGCGAAGGCCTCACGCCGGCGGCGCTGAGAAAAGTCGCGAACAGGCTCGTTGAAGAACGGCCTGGAATCGGCGAGACCTTCGATCGCCGGCGAGAGCGCGTGCCGGGCCGGGGCGTCCTCGACCAGGTCGCGCTTGATCGGCCTGCGCGGGTGGTTGTTGAGCGTGCGCGGATTCTCAAGAAGTGTGCGCGGGTCGGCGTTGGCCATGAAACCCGCGAGCAGCCACGACTCGTTGGACGTGTTCTCGAGCAGGCGGCGCACCAGGTAGGCCATGCCCGGGATCATCTCGCCCACGGGAACATACTCACGGACGCGCAGGCCCATCTCGACCGCGGCGTGCTTGAGCTGGTCGGCCATGCCGTGCAGCATCTGGATCTCGATAGCGGCGCGCGGCAGGCCTCGCTTTTCCAGTTCGGCCAGAGCGCTGGCGATGGAGCGCGCGTTGTGTGAGCCGATGGCGAGTTTCACGCCGCCCTGGTTCGGGGGGAGGCGGGTGAGGGAAGCCGGAATGTCGGCTCGGAGATCTGTTCTATCCGGAGAGACGTCAGCTCGGAGAGCTGACCCACCAGGAGAGATGTCGGCTCGGAGATCCGACCTACCTGCGTCAGCACGGAGAGCTGACCCACCAAGGGAGGCATCGAGGAGAACGCGGGTCATGTCCTCGAAGCACGCATCGGTCTGCCACTTCTCGTTCCAGACCGGGCAGGGCCAACCCTGCTGCTCGGCATGGATCGTCTCGTAGTCCCAGTAGGCGCCCTTGACGAGTCGGATGGTGACGATGCGGCCGGTGGACTTCGCCCAGTCGCAGATGAGCGTCGCGTCATCCACGCCCGACTTGAGATAGGCCTGCAAGGCCAGGCCGGCATGAAAGTCAACGGTCTCGCAGCAGCGCATAAACAGCTCAAGGGTGAGGTCCTTGTGCTCGAACGACTCGATGTCGAAGTTGACGAAGACGCCGCGATCGCGTGCGGCCTCAAGAACCGGCACGAGGCGCGACATGACGTCGGCGATGGCGCCGTCGGTATCGATGGCGTCGCAACGAGCCGAGAGCGAGGAGACTTTGACCGAGATATTCGTGCGCGGGAGCGAACCCATGTGGTCGGACTCAAGACTCTCATTTCCTCTCCAGGCCGAGACCGACTCGGGCAGGTTGTTGACGAGATCGAGATACTTGTCGCGATACATGTCGGCCTCGGCGTCGGAAACGCACGCCTCGCCGAGCAGATCGACCGAGAACGCGATACCGTCGTCCCAGAGCTTTTTGAGGCCCGGCAGCGCGCTCGTAGCGTCCGTCCCGGCGATGAACTTCTCCGCCATGGAGGTGATCTGGCTCGATATGGTCTTCGTGGCCAGACCCTTGGCGATGCCCGACGCCCGGAGCCCGAAGTCCATCCCCGCCGGGAGCTTGACGCCCGGCTGCGTGAGATAGTCGACGAGGTGGTCGTGCACGGCGGCGGCGTCACGGAGCATCGGGAACGTGTCCACGAAACGGAAGAGCTGCACCTTGAACTCGTGGTCCTTCATGGACCAGTTCATGAGCCTGTCGGAGTAGAACTTCGCGGACAGCAGCCCGGCCTTATGCGAGCGCGCCCGCTCGAGCATGTCGGCGCCGATCTCGAAGATCCGCGCCTCGAGGTCGAGGTCGGCGGCCGCAACCGCGCGGGGCCAATCGCCGCGGGCGGGCTTGCGCGTCTTTCGTGTGAACAGGGCCATGTCTACTCGCTCGGCGGTTGAGTGCGGGCGCGCGGGTGAGGTAAGGGCGAAAGTATACGAAGCGCGCCGGGCGGGCGGGGAACGCGGACACGCTGGCTGGGAACAGGTGGAGCGGCTAGTGTTGACGCCTATGGCAGCCCGAATCGTGACCATCGGAAACTTCGACGGCGTGCATGTTGGTCATGCGGCACTGCTGGCTCGCGCCCGGTCCGAGGCGGACGCCGTGGGAGGCGGGCAGGTGGTGGCCATGGCGTTCGACCCGCACCCGGCAAGCGTGCTCCGGCCGGGCCGCGAACCGGCGCGGCTCACGAGCTTCGAGCGACGTGCGGAGCTGCTGCGCGAACTCGGCGCGGACGAGGTGGTGCGGCTGGAGCCGACCCGGGCGCTGCTGGAGAACGATCCGGAGGCGTTTATCCGCTGGCTGATGGAGCGGTTGGCCCCAACCGCCGTGGTCGAGGGCGACGACTTCCGCTTCGGTCGCGGGCGCGCGGGAGATAGTGCGACGCTTCAAGCGCTGGGCCAGCGGTTCGGGTTCGACGTGCACATCGTCGAGCCGGTGGAGGTGGCGCTGACGGACCAGACGATCGTGCGGGCGTCAAGCACGGCGACGCGATGGCTGATAGCGCATGGCCGCGTGCGCGACGCCGCTGTAATGCTCGGGCGGTGGTACGAGCTGAAGGGCGTGGTCGTGCAGGGGGATCGCCGCGGGCGCGAATTGGGCTTTCCGACCGCGAACATCAAGACGGGGCAACTCCTGCCGGCCGATGGCGTGTACGCCGGCGAGGCCGAGCTGGACGACGGGAGCGTCTACGTGGCGGCGGTGAGCGTCGGGACCAAGCCGATGTTCGGCGGGCGTGAACGGACGCTGGAAGCTCATCTGCTGGACGCGCCGCAGACGCCGGACGGGCGCATCGAGGGACTGGACGAATACGGATGGGTTGTTCGAGTGCGGCTTATGGGCTGGGTGCGCGATCAGACGAAGTTCGGCTCGGTGGCGGAGCTGGTGTCGCAGATCGGGCGGGACTGCGAGCGCGCCGCGCGGATAGTCGAATCGTGCGGCGGACGCGAGGCGATCGCGGGATGGGCCATGGAAGGAGCGTCGCGTTGAGCGCTGCCGGAGCGGAATCCTGGGCATCGAACACGACCGTTGCGGAGGCAGCCTCGTTCCTGCGCGCCGCAAAGAGGGTCGTGGTGCTGACGCACTCGAAGGCGGACGGCGATGCGCTGGGTTCGACCTTGGCGCTGGCTCGGACGCTCGGGCGGGTGGGCGTCGAGGCAACGCCGTGGTATTTCGGCGCGTTGCCGCACTGGGGCAAGCTCGCCATCGCAGACACGACGGTGGAGCTTGGGGCCGAGGGTCGTCACCCGCCCAATGACGCCGAAGCAGTCGTCGTGCTCGACACCGGCGCGTGGGAGCAACTCTTCGAGGTGCGGGCGTGGCTTGAGGGTCGGGCGGAGCAGACAATTGTGATCGACCACCATCTTCGCGGTGACGCGGATGTCGGGTCGCGCCGCATCGTCGAGACGCTCGCGTCGGCGGTGTGCGAACTCGTCACGCCGCTGTGCGTCGAGCTGCTTGGTGTGGACGGGCCCGAGCATCTGCCGGTGGACATCGCCGAGCCGTTGTACCTCGGACTGGCAACCGACACGGGCTGGTTCCGATACTCGAACGTGACGGCGGCGTCGATGCGGCTGGCGGCGGCGCTGCTCGACGCGGGCATCGATCAACCCAAGTTGTACCGAACCGTGGAGCTGTGCGAGCGGCCGGCGCGGCTTCGGCTGATGGCGGCGGCGCTGAACTCGCTCGAACTCCACGACCAGGACCGTGTGGCGATCATGACGATCCGTCAGTCGGACATGCGTGAGGCCAAGGCCGCGCCCGGCGACGCCGGCGGCTTCGCCGACCTCGCGCTGGCGGTGGCGAGCGTTCGTGTCGGCGTCGTGCTGTTCGAGACGCCGAAGAAGAACGGCCAGGAGCCCCTGACGCGGATCAGCATGCGCAGCAAGGCGCTGGACGATGATTCGGTGGATGTGAACGAAGTGGCGCAGCGGCTGGGCGGGGGTGGCCACGCGCGGGCGGCCGGCGCGCGGGCGCAGGGCACCGTCGATGAGGTCAAAGCGCGGGTGCTCGAGGCGCTGACGTGAGCGTCGGCCGCACGAAGCGGGATCGGCCCGGCATGGGTCGGCTCGAGCGCAAGGACAACCAGCCGAATCGAAAGCCGCCACTGCGCCTCTTCACAACCACGCTGTGGGAGTATCCGAGCCAGCACTATTTGACGTGGGTCGAGGATGGCAAGGTGACGCAGACGGGACAGAACGTCGGCGCGGAGCACCGACCGGCCACACAGGGCGACAAGCACTACACCGCGGCGACGCCCAGCTGGGTCGTGTGGCAACTCCTGATGCGGTACACGCGCAGGAACGACCTTGTCGTCGATCCGATGTGCGGGAGCGGAACGACGCTGGACGTGGCGCGAGACTTGGGTCGGCGTGCGGTGGGGTATGACCTGAGCCCGACGCGGGACGATATCTTTCGTGCCGACGCACGCGAGCTGCCGCTCGAGGATTCGGTCGCGGATTTCGTGTTCGTCGATCCGCCGTACTCGACACACGTCACATACTCGGACGACCCGGCGTGCATCGGAAAGCTGGACGCCGGCGGTGCGGACGGCGGGCGGGCGTACTACCAGGCGATGGCCCGTGTGATCGGTGAGATCGATCGCGTGCTGAAGGATCGTCGGTACATGGGGCTGTACGTGAGCGACTCGTGGCGCAAGAAAAGTCGCCGCGGCGCGATGGGCGGTGAGTTCATGCCGATCGGGTTCGAGCTGTTCTCGATGCTGCGCGAGCGGTTCGAGCCCGTGGACATCGTCTGCGTCGTGCGCCAGAACGCGAAACTGAAACGCGGCAACTGGCACAAGGCGGCCGAGACGGAGAACTTCTTCATGCGCGGCTTCGGGTACCTGTTCATCATGAAGAAGGTGCGCGGGGCTCGCGGCGCCACTTGACGGCGAGCGCCCCGATCGCGGCACATGTTAGTGCCTCTCTATGGATCCCCCGCCCCGCAGAGTGCGGGGGGTCGTCGCGACCAGTTTGGGGAGAGCGCCAAGCGGCGCCTGAGCAGGCGGGCAGCCCGATCGTGCTGCCGGGCGAGCTGCGCCTGCGAGTCGCGTCCTGCGCGTTGTGCCCACCAGGGTGAGGCCCGCGCGGGAGACCGGGGATCCAATTGGTCCACCGTACCGCAAAGGACGGTGAGTTGCAAGGCCCTTCACCGCAATCGTGCAAGATATCTCCCGAAAGTTCATTTGCATTACGTTTGGGTTGACAGCACCCCCACGACCCGGATTGCATGCCCTCGCTTCGCCTGTGCCCCAGACGCCGAGTCTGAGCCCGCCCCGGGCGAAGGCTCGGATCGCGCCCGTCATCAAGAATATCCGAGCCTTCGCGGACTCAGACTCGGCGTCCTGTACGCACCTCCGCGCGACATTCGATCTTGAGGATGCGCTATTCGCGCCGAGCGGATTCGATCCAGCCGCCGCCCAGGACGAGATCGGGATCATCGCCAGCGTCGGGCGAGCCGTACAAAACGATGGCCTGCCCGGGAGCGACGGCGGGCTGGGGCGTTTGGAAGCGGACCTGGAATCGGCCGGTGCGGGGGAAGTGCGAGTCGCTCTGCCCGTCGGCGCCGTTGAGGATGCGGGCCTGGGCAGGAACGGGCTGTGCGTTATAGCGGTGCTTCGCAAGACAGGGGGCCCAGTTGCTGAAACGCGACTCGTCGACCAGCCAGTTGGCTTCGCCGGCGGTGCACACGGTTGCCAGGAGATCCTCGCGCTCACCGACGGTGATGGTGTTGGCGATCGGATCCTTGTCGATGACATAGATCGGCCTGCCCGCAGCGACACCGATGCCGCGACGTTGGCCGATGGTGTAGCGGTGCTGACCCGCGTGAGTCCCGACGACGGTGCCGTTAGTGTCGAGGATGTCGCCACCCTGCTCGTGAGCGCGTGCGGCGTCAACGTTCATGCGCTCAACCAGCGATGCGTAGTCGTTGTCGGGGACGAAGCAGATCTCCTGCGAGTCGGGCTTGTCGAACACGGGGAGGCTGAACCTCTGCGCCAGGTCGCGGATCTCGGACTTGTGATACCCGCCCACCGGCAGGAGCATCTCATTGAGCCGCTCGCGAGGGGCGCCGAAAAGCACGTAAGACTGGTCCTTGGTATGGTCAATGGCCTGCAGAAGCGACGGCGCGACGAAGCGATGCAGCGACGGAGGTGGCGGCGTTGCGTCGTTGACCACGCGGGCGTAGTGACCCGAGGCGACGAACTGGGCGCCGAGCTGCCTCGCGTAGTCATGCAGCTTGCCGAACTTGAGCCAGTCGTTGCAGCGGACGCAGGGGTTTGGTGTGCGGCCGATGGCGTACTCGGTCGCGAAGTAGTCGATGATGCGGCCGAAGTCCTTCTTGAAGTTGCAGATGTAGAG
>JADFOF010000155.1 GCA_022563015.1 Planctomycetota bacterium | reverse complement strand
CGGATTCACCGGCATCAAAGGTGCGAACCCGACCGCGCACGACGTTCCGGCTCCCCAGCGTGCCGAACGCCAGACCGGCCGCGAAGTCCCCGCTGGCCCGCCACGTCTGCGCGATCACGAGTCGCCCGTCCTTTTCGACGCGCAGCACAACGCCGCGGACCGCACCGTGCGAGAGCACCTTGGCCGTGCGCACGATCCCGGTCGGCCCGTGCACCGCGACACAATCCGTGAACGTGCCGCCGGTGTCCACGGCGACGTGCCATGCGATGGGAGCTTTCGCGTCGGACATCTTCCTTCGTGATTCGGACCGCCGCGTATGGTAGTGCACGCACCCGGCCGGCCCGCTGAGCGCGCCTCCAGCGCGCCAGGCATTCGTTCGCGGCTATAGTCGGCGCATCGATCTGGGACACGTCCAGCTTCGCGATCAGGCCCAACGCCTGCTCCGCGCCGGCGAGGCCGGTGCCGCCATGAATCTCTACGCACGCCTGGCGAAGCAGAGCCCCAGAGACGCCGCTCTGGTCGCGCAGCTCGGCTCGCTTCAGGTCCAGGTCGGAAAGTTCGACGCCGGTCTGAAGAACCTCCTCAAGGCGGCCCGGCTCGACCCGCGATCGCACGAGATTCAGCACAATCTGTCGGTCGCCTATCGCGCAGCGGGTCGGCTGGACGAGGCGATCGCCACGATCAACCGCGGGCTGCGCCTTGCGCCCGACAACGCCGACCTGATCGCGACCAAAGCCGACCTGCTGCGGATGCAGGGGCAGGACGACGACGCCTGGCAGACGATCGCTCCGGCGATTGACAGCGGCGATCGGCACATCGCGCTCGTCCTGTCGTACGCCTGGCTCTGTGGTCGCAGGGGCTGCGCCGACAAGGGGATCGAGCTGCTCAGCCCGCTCGCGGCCGACGAGTCGCTGCGCAACGCCCACCGCATCGAGGCCAACTTCCGACTCGGCGAATTGCTGGATCGTCAGGAACGATACGACGAGGCGTTCGAGGCGTTCTCGCGCGGCAACGCGCTGATCCGCACGGTGCACGATCCCGATGGTTTCACCGCCGACGTGACCCGCGTGATCGAGGCGTGGTCCACCCAAGCCGCCCAGGCCGTCGATTCGCCCACAGTCCGCTCTGATGTTCCCATCTTCATCGTGGGTATGCCTCGGTCCGGCACGACACTGGTCGAGCAGATCCTCGCCAGCCACCCGAGCGTCGCAGCCGGCGGTGAGCTCAGGAACATCATGAACGTTGCGGGCGAGATGAGCGGATCGCTCGGCGGGATTCCGACATGCCCGCCCCCGGGCGCCCTGTCCCGACCGGCGCTGGACCGGATCGCCCGCAACTACCTTCGAGAGCTCCGCAGGATCGGTCCTATCGCCGAGCGGATCACCGACAAGAACCCGCTCAACTATTTGTACCTGGGGCTGATCGACAAGGTCTTTCCAGCCGCCCGCGTGATCCACTGCGTGCGCGATCCGATGGACACGTGCCTGTCGTGCTTCTTCACGGACTTCGCAGGCAGCGTCGCCGTGGCGGCCGACCTGTCTCACCTCGGCCGCTTCTACCGCGACTACCAGCGGCTCATGCAGCACTGGAATGGCGTGGTTGGAGTCCCGATCATGGCGTTGCAATACGAGGACCTGGTGGCCGACCTCGATACCCACGCCAGGCGCATCATCGCGCACGCAGGTCTCGAGTGGGACGACCGGTGTCTGCGGTTCTACGAGACGAAACGGGTGGCGCTCACAGCCAGTGTCGAGCAGGTGCGGCGTCCGATCTACACGTCCTCGGTTGGCAGGCACGCGCACTATGAGTCGCACCTGGAACCACTCAGAAGGGCGTTGGGCGGGGCGGACCGGTAGCGGCCCCGGGGCTCGACCACTCCGACCCGCTTTCGGGCGTCCCGGGCATCGCTCATTTCGTCCGAAAACCCCGCAGAATCCCCGCGTGCAATCGAAAACCCTCCCGTTCGTTCGAGTGTTCGAGTATGGTGTGGTGGTATGACTGCGCGTGCGTCGATCGGCGACGGCGTGCTCTGTTCGGGTACCGATCGGAGTGAAAAGATGAGAGTCTCACGTCCCATGTCGTTTGTGGCTGTCGGTCTGTTTGCAGCCGGCGCGCTCGCGCTGGGTCTTTCGGCGCCGGTGGCGCCGGAGCCGGCGGCAACACTGCGCTTCGAGCCGACCTGGGCCGACGCGTTCCAATGGCGCTCGATCGGCCCGGCCAACATGGGCGGTCGCATCACCGACATCTCCGTCTATGAAGCCGACCCCACGATCTACTACGTCGCTACCGCGTCCGGCGGGCTGCTCAAGACGACGAACAATGGCGTGACGTACGAGCACCAGTTCGACGATCAGGCAACCGTTTCCATCGGCGCCGTCGCCGTCGCGCCCTCGGATCCTGATATCGTCTGGGTCGGCACGGGCGAGGCGAACCCGCGCAACAGCGTCTCCTGGGGCGACGGCGTCTACAAGAGCACCGACGGCGGCGACACATGGCAGAACATGGGACTCAAGGAGACGTTCCAGATCGGCCAGGTCGTCATTCACCCCGAGAATCCCGACATCGTCTACATCGGCGCCATGGGCCGCTGCTGGGGCGTCAACGAGCAGCGCGGGCTCTTCAAGACCACCGACGGCGGGGAGAACTGGGACAAAGTCCTCTACATCGACGAGGCCACCGGCGTGATCGACATTGCGATGGACCCGGGCAACCCGGACACGCTGCTGGTCGCGACGTGGGAACGAGTGCGCGACGGGTTCGATACCAACGACCCCGCGAAGAAATGGGGGCCCGGCGCCGCCCTGTACAAGACCACCGATGCCGGGGGCACTTTCTCCAAAGTCGCCGACGGCCTGCCCTCCGTCTATCTCGGACGAATGAGCATCTCCTACCACCTTCGCGACCCGAACATCGTCTACCTGCAGGTCGATTCCGAGCGGATCGGCACGGTCTCGGAGAAGATGGCCTACATGGGCATCGTGGGTGAGGACGCCGACGCCGGCGCCAAACTCACTGAAATCACAGAGGAAAGCCCCGCGGAGGATGGCGGACTGCTCGCCGGCGACATCGTCATCGCCGTCGGCGACCGGACGATCCTGTCGTACGAGGATCTGGTCGACGAGATCAGTAAGCGTGTGGCCGGCGACTTGATGCCACTCACTGTCTCGCGCAAGCGTGAGTCCGTGAAGGTTGAGGTCACCCTGGGCAAACGCGACGGCGCGGGCGAGGGCCGACCCTTCGGCACGCGCCTCGGCGGCCAGCGTGCCAACATCCAGAACGAGCAGGGGCCGGACTCCTTCGAGCGGGGCGGGCTGTACCGCTCGGACAATGGCGGCGACAGCTGGACCCGCGTGAACAGCTACAACCCCAGACCCATGTACTTCAGCCGAATCGAGGCTGACCCGAACGACCCGGACCGTGTCTACATCTGCGGCATCAGGTTCGGCGTGACCGAAGACGGGGGCGAGACTGTGCGCACAAACGCGGGCCCGGGCGTGCACGCCGACCAGCACGCGGTCTGGATCGACCCCAGCAACTCGCGCCACATCATCCTCGGATGCGATGGCGGGCTCTACGTTACTTACGACCAGGGCCAGACGTGGGACCATCACAACCACATGGCCATCGGCCAGTTCTATCACGTCACCGTCGGCCCGCGCGATCTCTACTACGTGTACGGCGGGCTTCAGGACAACGGCAGCTGGGGCGCTCCAAACCTCACGCGCACAGGGGTCGGACTCATCAACTCAGACTGGATGCGCGTCGGCGGCGGCGACGGGTTCGTCTGCCTCGTCGACAAGGACGACCCCGATCAGGTCTACTTCGAGAGTCAGAACGGCGGCATGAGCCGGATCAATTTCGCCACCGGCGAGCGGGGGTCCATCAGGCCGCGCGCCCCGGAGGGCACACGCTACCGCTTCAACTGGAGGACGCCCTTCGTTCTCTCGCACCACAACTCGCGGATCTACTACACCGCCGGAAACCACGTCTTCCGCTCGCTCTTCAAGGGAAATAAGCTCAAGAGCATCTCGCCCGAGATCACCAACACCGACCGCGGCAGCGCCACCGCACTGGCCGAGTCGCCCATCGACGAAGACGTCCTCTATGTCGGCACCGACGACGGCGCACTCTGGGCCACCCGCGACGGCGGGACCACATGGGTCGATCTCTTCAAGGTCGCCATCGAAGAGGAGAAGCCGCAAGAGGAGGGTGCGGCCGAGCCCAGAGGCGTTGAACGCGTGCTCCAGATGTTGATCGCCCTCGATGAGGACGGCGACGGCGTCATCATGAAGGCCGACGTGCCCGAGCGCTTGACGCGCCTCTTTGATCGCATCGACACGAACACCGACGGCTCGGTGACCAAGGAGGAGTTGGCCGCATTCCGTGCACGCATGGGTGGCCAACCCCCCGCCGATCCGGTGCCCGAGGCCGAGGCGGCACCCGAAGCCGAACAGGCACGCGAGCCCGAGGCAGCACCCGAGGCCGAAGTGGCACCCGAACCCCAAGCTGCGCCCGAAGCCGAATCGGTGCCCGAGCCCGAGACCGTGCCGGAAGTCGAACCGGCGCCCGAGCCCGAAGCCGCGCCGGAATCCGAGCCGGCACCCGAACCGGCACCGGAACCCGAGGCTGCGCCCGAAGCCGAGCCGGCACCCGAGCCCGAGGCTGCGCCCGAAGTCGAGCAGGCCCCCGAGCCCGAGGCCGTGCCGGAAGTCGAACCGGCCCCCGAGCCCGAGGCCGCGCCGGAAGTTGAACCGGCCCCCGAGCCCGAGGAGAAGCCTGAAGCACAACCCGCACCCCCCGCCGTGGCAGATCGCGTGAGCGGCACGTGGAAAGTCGAGATGACCGGCGACACACCCGCCGGCATGGACGAGTTCGAGCTGAGGCTCACGCTCAAAGAGCGAGGCCGCGTCACCGCGAACCTCGATTCGTCCATGTTCTCGGGCGCCTCGAACGAGGGCTCGTTCAAGCCCAGCACGAGCCGGCTCACACTGCAATTCGAGGGAGAGTTCGGCCCGTTCACGATCGAGGGCAAGGTGGGCGACGACACGCTCACGGGCCGGATCATCGCGGGCAGCGGCGGATTCGTCATGGACTTCAAGGCCACGCGCACGTCCAGCATTGAGCCCGCGGTGGGTGCTGAGACACCGGAGCCTTCGGCGGCCGCGGGCACCGCCGAGCCCAGCCCCGAGATGCCGGCCAGTCCGATCGTGGAACTGGTGCCCGGCCCGCGCTGGGTGAGTTCGATCGAGGCCTCACGCTACGAGGTCGGCCGGGTCTATATCACCTTCGATGGTCACCGCTCCGACGACGACGAGGCGTATGTCTTCGTGTCCGAGGATTACGGGCGGACGTGGCGTTCGATCCGGGCCAACCTGCCCACGGGCTCGACGCGCGTCATCCGAGAGGACATCGTCAACGAGGACCTGCTCTACGTCGGCACCGAGTTCGGCGCGTGGGCGTCGATCAGCCGCGGCGCCGACTGGACGAGCCTGAACAGCAACCTCCCGACCGTGGCTGTGCACGAACTGGCGCAGCACCCCACGTCCGGCGAGCTGATCGCCGCGACCCACGGGCGCAGCATCTGGATCCTCGACGTGACGACGCTCCGCCAGATGGACAGCGACGCGTTGACAAAGCCCATGCACCTGTTCGAGCCGAACCGCGTGACGCTGTGGCGGCGCATGCCAAGCCGAGGCGTCAGCGGCGCACGCATCTTCCAGGGCCAGAATCCGAGCACGTCCGCCGAGATCGCCTACATCCTGTCCCAGCCGGCCGAGAAGATCAGCCTCAAAGTCACTTCGGCGGACGGGCAGACGATTCGCGACCTGGGCGAAGTGAGCGGCGAGGTCGGGCTCAATATCGTTCGCTGGGATCTTCGCCGAGGGAGCCGAAACGAGGGCGAGGGCGGCCGACGCGGGCGCTTCCGCCGCGCCCCGCGCGTCTCTGCCGATACGTATTTCGTCGTCCTGTCCGTGGATGGCGAGCAGATGACCCAGAAGCTGGTTGTCCGGGGCGATCCCGACTTCCCGCGGCTTGGTTCCGCGGAGCAAGAAGAGTTCGAGGTGGATGAGGCAGATCCACTCGAACTCCCGACCCCGCGCATCCGGTGAGACCCGTCTGACGCCCTGACCGCGCAGACATTCGCGCGGCAACGCGACCCGCGGCGGCTGCCGTGCACGTACCCTGTCGCACCATGAGTCGCAAACCGATCCCGAAGCTGGTCAACAAGTGGAGCCGCAAAGTTCACCGATGGTGCGCGATTGCGGTGGCGCTGCCGCTGAGCGTGGTGATCTGTTCGGGCGTCCTGCTCCAGCTGAAGAAGCAGTACGATTGGATTCAGCCGCCCATGCAGCGAGGCGAAGCCGACGTGCCGACGATCGGTTTCGACGCCATTCTCGCCGCGGCCTCCGCCGTGCCCGAGGCCGAGATCGAGTCCTGGGCGGACATCGACCGTCTGGACGTCCGGCCGGGACAGGGCATCGTCAAGGTGCGCGGCAAGGCGC
>JADFOF010000154.1 GCA_022563015.1 Planctomycetota bacterium | reverse complement strand
GTGCAGACAGCGGGGCGTTTGTCGATCGGCACGCGTGGTTCGCCGACCTGGCCCTGACGCGCGATGACGCGTCGGCGCACGATCGGCTGCTGGCCGGCGGGCTGCGGATCGTGCTGACCATGGTGTTCGTCGCCGGCGGGCTCATGCTCGTGGTGCCGACGGGGATTGTGCTGATCGTTCTCTGGCTGGTCGGGGTGTCGAATGGGAAGGTCACGCGGCGATTCCAGCCACCTGCGGCCGGCGGGAGCGTTTATCTTGAGATGCTCCCGGTCTTTCTGGCCGGTTTCCTGGTGCTCCAGATCGCGCGCGGCCTGATCGCCGACGCCGGCGGGGAACGGGCCGGCATGTACGCGGGGCTCTCGATGCAGTGGCTGCTGCTGGCGGTGCTGGCCTGGCCGATGATCCGCGGCGTGCCGTGGGCAAGGGCCCGGCGCGATCTGGGATTCGTCGCCCCGCACGGCCTTGTGCGCGAGATCGCCATCGGCGTGCTCTACTACATCGCGCTGGTTCCGATCTTTCTGTTCTCCGTGCTCGTCCTCGTGGTGGTGATGTTCTTCATCGCGTGGCTCACGTCGCAGTTCTCACCGGGAGGCGATGCGGTCGCGGGCGGGATGCCGAGCAACATGATCCTGGACATGCTGTCGTACGGCGAGCCGATGATGCTGGCGCTGTTTGTGCTGCTGGCGACGGTCTGGGCGCCGATCGTCGAGGAGGCGGTCTTCCGGGGCGCGTTGTATCGGCACCTGCGGTCGCGCCGCTCATGGGTGTTCAGCGCGCTGGCGGTCACGCTCATGTTCGTGATGATGCACGGCTACGCGGTGGTGCAGCTGATTCCGCTGTTGTCGATCGGGCTGGTGCTTGTGGTCATCCGCGAGTGGCGCGGCTCGATCGTGTCGTCGATGACGGCGCACCTGCTGCACAACGCGGTGATCCTGCTCATCGCCCTGACGTTCTTCTCCGCGATCGTGGATTGAGCCAAGTTTCTGCCTGCGAAGTCTCGGAATCCGACAACGAGGCACGACCGGGAGGGAGTGCTTTGCGGCGTGACCATCGCGATATGGGTCGTCGAACCACCGCTCCCTGCCGGTCGCGGCTCGTATCGGAGGGCGGAGCGATCCCTCCTGGTCGCGGCTCGTTGCGGAGGGCGGGACGCCGCCGGGGCGTTATCTGGACGCCGGGGCGAACACGCGGGCGGGCGAATCCGTAGTGCTTGTGTGCTCGCTGGGGTTGCCGCTTCAGCGAGGGAGGCGAGAGTCCGATCAAGATCTGCGCCCGTTCTCGCGTCGCGTTCAGGCATCGCGAACGGGCGCACACGCTGGATGAGGAAAGACCATGAGCAGCAAGCTTGCAGTCGTGGCTGGCGGGGGCGGGTTCATCGGTGGGCACCTGGTGGGCGATCTGCTCAGCCAGGGGTACCGCGTGCGGTCGGTGGACAAGAAGCCGATGAGCGAGTGGTACCAGGTCCACGACGGGGCCGAGAACATCATCGCCGACCTGATGGACCTGGCCAACTGCTACAAGGCCTGCGCACAGGCGGATCATGTGTACCAGCTCGCGGCCGACATGGGCGGCATGGGGTTCATCGAAACCCACAAGGCCGAGTGCATGCTGAGCGTGCTGATCAACACGCACATGCTGATGGCGGCCAAGGACACCGGCATCGAGCGGTACTTCTATTCATCCTCAGCCTGCGTCTACAACGGCGACAAGCAGGTGAGCGAGGACGTGGTCGCGCTCAAGGAAGAGGACGCGTACCCGGCGATGCCCGAGGACGGGTACGGGTGGGAGAAGCTGTTCTCCGAGCGCATGTGCACGCACTTCCGCGAGGACTACGGGCTCGAGACGCGCATGGCGCGTTTTCACAACGTCTATGGGCCCGATGGCACCTGGGAGGGCGGGCGCGAGAAGGCGCCGGCGGCCATGTGCCGAAAGGTCATCGAGGCCACGCTCTCGGGCGATCACAACATCGAGATCTGGGGCGATGGGCTGCAGACCCGCTCGTTCATGTACATTGACGACTGTCTGATCGGCGTGCAGAAGTTCCTGCACGGCGACTGCATCGATCCCCTGAACCTCGGCTCGGACGAACTCGTGACGATCAACCAGCTTCTGGACATCGTCGAGGACATCGCGGGGATCAAGCTCGATCGTCGCTACAACCTCGACGCGCCCAAGGGCGTGAACGGGAGAAACAGCGACAACACGCTGATCAGCGAGACGTTCGGCTGGGCGCCGTCGATCCGGCTGCGCGAGGGGATGGAAAAGACCTACAATTGGATCCTTGAAGAGCACAACAAGAAATACCACGGCACGGTGCCCCGGCGCGGCGCGGCGCCCAAGGGCGCGCACGTGCTCAAGAAAGAGCGCGAGGCTGCGGCGACTTGATGTGACTCGGTGATGTGGCAGGACGACGGGCGCACGGGCAGGCGCAGGAGCAAGCATGAGCGGAGTGCGACAGCGCATCCTTCGGACGGTGTTGGAAGTCGGGCAACGTTTTCGGGTCAACATCACCGCGAACCACTTCTATTCGGATATCCCTGACATCCGGCGGCTGCGGCGCGAGACGTGGTGGCGACATCCGTTGTCCATGCGCGGAATCCAGGGTGCCCGGGTCGACCACCAACTCGCGTTCGCACGGGACTGCTGCGAGCCCTACGCCGACGACATGCGCACCAGGGGTATCCATGCGAAGGCGTGCCGGGACAACGGCGAGGCTGGCTACGGCCCGATCGAGGCGGACTTTCTCTACTGCTACATGCGGGCCAGGAAGCCCGGGCGAGTCGTGCAGGTGGGGTGCGGCGTCAGCACGAGCGTCATGCTGACAGCGGCGGATGACGAGGACGGGTATTCGCCTCAGATCACCTGTATCGAGCCCTATCCCACGGCCTTTCTGAATCGGCTGGCGGCCGATCGTCGCATCACACTCATTGCAGAGCCGATGCAAACCGCCGATCGACGCGTGTTCGATTCGCTTGAAGCCGGCGATCTTCTGTTCATCGATTCAACTCACACCGTCAAGGTCGGCAGCGAGGTCGTGGCACTGATGTGCGAGGTGATTCCGGGCCTCGCTGCCGATGTAAGCGTGCACTTTCACGATGTCTATTTCCCATACGATTTCCGTCCCAGCCTTCTTCAGGATGATGTGTTTTTCTGGCGTGAAACCGTGCTGCTGTACGCGCTGCTCGTGCACAATGCTCAGCTTCGCATCGATGCGAGTCTCTCCGTCCTGCACGACGCGTGCGCCGAGACCGTTCGCGGCTTCTTGCCGAATTACCAACCCGCGGCGCTGAAGAACGGCCTGCGAACCGGAACCGACGGGCACTATCCTTCGTCGATCTTCCTGAGAACCCAGCGCGGAAGCGACGATTCTGGCGGGATGGCTCACGCCCAAACGGACCAGACATTTCAGGAGTAGAACCGATTCGCGAAACGCGACGCACAATGCTGATCCTCAGTCAGGTGTATGTGCCCGACCCCGCGAGTGTGGGGCAGCACCTGCACGACGCGGCGGTCGAGATGGTGAGCCGCGGATGGACGGTGCGCGTGCTCACGTCGGCGCGCGGGTACGACGACCCGAGCGTGAGGTATGCTGCGCGCGAGACGATCGACGGGGTCGAGATCCGCCGGCTGCCGTGGTCGAGCTTCGGGAAGAAGTCGATCAAAGTCCGGATCGTGGGCGGGCTTTCGTTCATGGCCCAGGCGGTGGTCCGCGCGACGCTCTCCCGCAGGCCGACGTGCATCCTGGTGAGCACGTCGCCCCCGATGTGCTCGGCTGCGGCGTTGTTCGTCTCGCTCGTCAGGCGCGTGCCGATCACGTACTGGGTCATGGACCTGAACCCGGACCAGGTCATCGCGATGGGGAAGGTGTCGGAGCGATCGCTCTCGGCGCGGACGCTCAACGCGTTCAACCGCTTGATCCTGGGGCGATCGAAGTCCGTGATCGCGCTGGACCGGTTCATGGCTCAGCGCGTCAACTCCAAGCGCGACGTGAGCGACAAGCTCGAGGTGATGCCGCCGTGGCCCCACGAAGATGCGATGGACGCCATCGAGCACGCCGACAACCCCTTCCGCACGAAGCACAACCTGAACGGCAAGTTCGTGGTCATGTACAGCGGGAACCATTCGCCGGCGAACCCGATCTCGACCGTGGTCGAGGCGGCCGAGCGGCTCAAGGATCGCACCGACATCGTCTTCATGTTCATCGGGGGCGGGCTCGAGAAGCAGAAGGTCGAGGCCGCGATCGAGCGCGGCGCCACGAACATCGTCTCGCTGCCGTACCAGCCGATGTCGGAGCTGAAGTACTCTTTGTCGGCGGCGGACGCGCACGTGGTGACGCTGGGCGACGCGGTCGTGGGCATGGTGCACCCGTGCAAGGTGTACGGGGCGATGGCGGCGGCGAGGCCGATCCTGTTCGTCGGCCCGGCGCCCAGCCACGTATCGGAGCTGATTGACGAGTACAAGATCGGGTGGCGTGTGGAGCACGGCGACGCCGAGGGCGCAGCCGGCGTGATCCGGCGGATGGCGGATGCCCCCGAATCGGATCGGCGGGACATGGGCCGACGCGCCACCGAGGCCATCCGCAGCGGGCTGAGCAAGCGGGCGCTGTGCGGGCGGTTCTGCGACGTGATCGAGCGAGAGAGGACCACGGCATGAGCGACCGGCACGCGCAGATCGAACGGGACTGGAAGGGTCCGAGGCCCGCTGTCTCGGTGGTCGTGCTCACGCTCAACGAGGAGATCAATATCGAGGAGTGCCTGGCGTCGTGCGCGTTCAGCGATGACGTTCACGTGCTTGATTCGGGCTCGACGGATCGGACGTGCGAGATCGCCCGGCGCGCGGGTGCGACGGTTCACGTTCATCCGTTCGAATCGCACGGCAAGCAGCACAACTGGGCGACCGACAACATCGACATGAAGCACGACTGGGTCTTCCATCTCGATGCGGATGAGCGGTTCACGCCTGAGATCATCGAGGAAATAGAGCGATTGCTCGAGCGGGTTCCGTCCGAATCCGGGTTCTATGTGCTGAACAAGTTGATGTTCATGGGCCGATGGATCAAGCGCTCGAGCGGGTATCCGGCGTATCAGATGAGGTTGTTTCACAAGGAGCGGATGCGGTTCTGCGACTATGGGCACGCTCAGCGCGAGGAACCGGGTGGGGTGATCGGCTTCCTGAAAGAGCCCTACCTGCACTACAGTTTCTGCAAGGGGCTCCACGACTGGTTCGAGAAGCACAACCGGTACAGCTCGCTCGAGGCGCGGCAGTTCATCGAATCGGATTCGCGGCTTCCGAAGCTGCGCGAGCTTGTGTCGGGCGGTGCCATCGAACGAAGGCGCGCGTGGAAGCGGGTGTCCTATCGCGTGCCGATGTGGCCGACGATGCGGTACCTGGCGATCCTGTTCATGCTCGGGGGTATCTTCGAGGGGCGTGCGGGTCGAACATACGCAAGACTGCTCGCGACGTATGAGCAGATGATCCGGGTGAAGCTGACGCTTTTGCGTTCCGCCAGAGCGGGCGGCAGGCACGCGAGCGAGGTAGATTCGTACCGCGTGGCCTCTCTCGTCGCGTTCGACGCCAAGGATAGCCAGCCGGAATCAGCGCGCCAAACGACGGGCGAAACAACGGGCGCGGGCGTCGGCGAAACGGTCGGCGAGATGGACCGCGAGCGCATCGGCGACCTGCACGGTCGTACGAACGAGACGGACGAGACGGACGTGACGGGGCAGCTCATCCCCGAGGCCAGCCCCTGGACCTTCAAGCAGAAGGTCCTGCGCGCCTTGTGGATGCTCGTGGGCAAGCCGTTGTTCAGGGTGAGTTTTCACAACTGGTACGGGGTTCGTCGCGGGCTGCTGAGGCTGTTCGGCGCCAAGGTGGGCAAGGACGTGCGCGTGCGCCCGAGCGTGAACGTCGAGGTGCCGTGGAACCTGGACCTGCGCGACGGCGCCATCATCGGCGACTACGCGGTCCTGTACTCGCTGGGGCGGATCACCGTCGGCGAGCGGACGATCATCAGCCAGTACGCGCACCTGTGCGCCGGCACGCACGACCACACGGATCGGCGCTTCCCGCTCATCCGCGACCCGATCGAGATCGGGCCGGACGCCTGGATCGGGGCCGACGCCTACGTGGGGCCGAACGTGAAAGTCGGCCGCCTGTCGGTGCTGGGCGCGCGCTCGAGCACGTACAAGGACCTGGCGCCCGAGACGGTGTACGTTGGCAACCCGTCGCACGCGCTGAAGAAGCGCGAACTGCACTAGGCGACGGGTTGACTGCCGACGCCGCGATTCTGTACGCATATCATTCGGGAGCCCGAGGCGGCGCGAGGTGCCAGATCGGCAGCATGGTCTCGAACATGGCTGTCCGACTCGCCGCCGGTGGGGGTGCGCGAGGCCGATTCTGCCGCCGGTGGGTCGATTCGGCGAGATTGGGCAACTGGCACGGCGTGTGCAACCGATATAGGCACGCGCCCTCGCCGCGCCGACTGGTGGTTTTCCCGTGAACGGGGAATTCGCCCGCCG
>JADFOF010000153.1 GCA_022563015.1 Planctomycetota bacterium | reverse complement strand
GCCATTGTCGCACTCGTCGCGGTCCCGGCAACCGTGATCCTGTGGGTCATCGCCATATACAACGGGCTGGTCCGCAGGCGGGTTGACTGCGACAACGGCTGGTCCCAGATCGACGTGCAGCTCAAGCGGCGCTACGACCTGATCCCGAACCTGGTCGAGACGGTCAAGGGGTACGCGGCTCACGAGAGCGGGACGCTCGAGGCCGTCATCGCCGCACGCAACGCCGCTGTCAATGTCTCCTCCGATGCGATGCACGCCGCGGAAAAGGCCGGCGCCGAGAACATGCTCACGCAGACGCTGGGCAAACTGTTCGCCCTCTCGGAAGCCTACCCGGACCTCAAGGCCAACCAGAACTTCGCGCAGCTCCAGGAGGAGTTGGCCAGCACGGAGAACAAGCTCGGGTTCGCGCGACAGCACTTCAACGACACGGTCGCCTCCTACCAGACCAAGCGCGGCGAGTTTCCGTCCAACATCATCGCCGGCATGTTCAACTTCACCGGTCGCGACTACTTCGAGCTGGAGGACGAGGCCGCCCGCGAGGCGCCCAAGGTTTCCTTCTCCTGAACCACCGCCATGAGCTCACCGACACAGAACCCGCGCCGTCGGGGGTCGCTTGCCGACAAGGCCCGGGCCGATGAGCAGATCCGCGAGCACATCAGGGCCTACCCGGGTTCGATCACATACCTTGATCTGATCCGCAAGAACAAGCGCGACAGCGTGCTGCTCATCGCGGGCATGCTGGCGCTGGGGCTGGTGCTGGGGGGCGTGATCGGCGGCGCGGTGGGCGGGTACGCCGGCGCGGACATCATGGGAAGCGCCCAGGGCCGCTACACCGCGATTGACCTGCTGCCCTCGATCGTGCTCGGTGCGATCGTGGCGTTCCTGTTCGCCGCCGGGGGTGCGCTGTGGAGCTACAGGGCGGGGGCCAACGCGATTCTCCGCATGGCTCACGCGCGGGAGGTGACGCGCGAGTTGGACCAAGAGCTGTTCAACGTCGTGGACGAGATGCGGATCGCCGCGGGCATCCCGATGCCGCGGATCTACATCATCGGCGACACCGCCCTGAACGCCTTCGCCACGGGCCGGGATCCGGAGCACGCGGTGGTCGCGATCACGACGGGGCTTCGGCAGAAGCTCACCCGCGACGAGCTGCAGGGCGTCATCGCGCACGAGATCGCGCACATCCGGCACTACGACATCCGCTTCTCGCTGCTCATGGCCACGATGGTCGGGCTCATCGTGTTCGCCTGCGACGCGTTCCTGCGCGCGACGTGGTACGGCGCGCACGCCCGCGGCCGGGGGCGTCGATCGTCCGGCGGCGGCAAGGGCCAGATCGTCCTGCTCGTCCTCGCTCTCGTGCTGGCGATCGTTGCCCCACTCATCGCACGCCTGATCCAGATGGCGTACAGCCGGCAACGCGAATACCTCGCCGACGCGGGCGCCGTCGAGCTGAGCCGGAACCCCGAGGGGCTGGCCTCGGCCCTGTCGCGGCTTTCGATGGACGAGGAGCCGCTGGTCGATACGGCCAATCGCGGCACGGCCCACATGTACATCGTCAACCCGCTGCGGAAGATGCGGGCATCGCACAACCAGCTGAACTCGAGGTTCAGCTCCCACCCGCCCGTCAAGCAGCGCATCGCCCGGCTGCTGGCCCTGACGCGCTGATCAGACGGGCCTCACGCACAGTGGGAATGAAAAAACGGTGCGCCCCGGGTATCCGGTGCGCACCGTTCGTTGATCGCTTTCAGAGAGCCTCGCGTCGCTCTGTCAGATCGCGTTGTCTCTTAGCGACGGCGGCGGAGCATCACGATTCCCCCGATCGCCAGCAGGCCCAGCGAGCCCGGCGTGGGAATAGCCGTGATGGTCGCACCGAAGCTGTTATTGCCGGCGCCGACTCCGAAGACCTGCTGCGTCCAGACGCCGCCGGTATGGTCCCAAACCCAGTCCTCGCTCGACCCGACCGTGGGAGGCGCTACAAATCGGACGCCGGTTGTGCCAGCTGTTTGGACGTTGGAAAGCGCAACGGTCCAGGTGATTTCGTCCGGCACGGTGACGTTGGAGACGGCGAAGTCGTATCCAGCGAGGCCTGCGGAGAGGGCGACTCCCGCAAAGAGACCGCTATCCCAGAGCAAGGCGCCGGGATCACCGCCGCCGGCGTCTCCACCGACAAACAAACGAACCTGCATATCGGCGGTACCGGCGGCCCCGCCGTTGACGTGGATCATGACGTTGATGTTCGTCACGACGCGGTCGGTCCCAGCGAGTGTGACGCCGTCGCCTCTTTCAAAGTCTGCCGTGTTGATTAGGAAGCCCAAGGTGTTGGCCGAGTTGTCATAGACGATGGCTCCGTCTACGACGCCGCCGCCGCCCGTGTAGCCTCCGAACGCGTGAAAAATCTGCTGGCCCCACGCACTCGAGCCAACCGCACACACTGCCACAATACCAAGGATACGTCTCATGCTCTAATCCTCCTGAACTGTCGAGACGAAGGGGAACAACTCACACCAACGCGCCGTCCGGCGCCGCTCTGCAAGGCGAGGCCACGAGCCGCGCCGTGTGGTGTTGTCTTCCTTCATTCTCCAAAAACACACTCTCCTCCAAGAACGAATTTTCGGCCGCCGGGGGTTCGCTGCGCACCCGCCGTCATCGACCCGTCGGCCGCGCCTTCAAACGCGGCCATGACCGGGCCGACACCCTCGCGGACACGTCGCGGTGCCAACGCCGAAACCAGATTGTCGAGGACATTGTCTGGCGCAACCAGATCCAGCCCTCTCTGCAACTCCTATTGCGAGTCCAGTTGAACGCGCCGCGGGCGGCCAGTCAAGACAAATCTTGGAGAATCCCAGATTTTTTGGCGATTCTGCCGACATCACAGCTCTCAGGGCCCCGCTTGGCCGCGCTGGACCCGTTTCCGGGGCTTCAGGGGTCGAATCCCAGACGCTTGAGGAGCCCTGGCCTATTGAGCCGTGCGCGTTATCGGACGACCCGGGTCTGGGGATTGAACGCTGACCACGCGTAGTAAAAAGTCTGCGCCGCTTTGACCCCCTCGGGCGCTCGTTCGACGCGGATGCTCAGCGTCGCGCCCTCACCGGCACGTCTGAGTTCAACGTCACCATCCGGTGTCGTGATCGTGAGCCCGTCCTGGGGGATCGCGTCGGCACTGACGAAGATCGCCTCGCCGCGCGAGAGCAGGCCGATTCCCTGCGTCTTCATCGGCAGCTCCTCGCCGACCGCGCGCACCGGAACGATCGTTCCCGGCGAGGTGAAGACCCAGACGTACGGGTCGTCAAAGTACCGAAGGTCATGCCCGGTGTCGCGGCTGACCACGGCGGCGTCGGGGTGCTGGGCGCGGAACTCCTTGAACGGCACGATCGAGAGCGGGTAGTGCGTCAGCGGCGTTCCGGCCAGCGGCCCGGAGATCGCCCGCATGCCCAACTGGCTCCACAGCCCCTTGTCGGTCCGGTCGTACATGATGACGTTGGAGTTGTACAGTGCGCCCGACACGCCGAATTCGAGGATGTCTTCGGTCTCGCGGCCCTTGTTGTCGGTGCGGGTGACCCGGCGTGAGATGAGTGTGGCCGAGTCGCACAGCGGGCAGAAGGTGGCCGCGACCGGCTCGCCCCCCACAGTCATGTTCACGATCTCGTGGAAGTTCAGTATCCGCAGGGGCGTCCCGACAACCTCGCCGCCGATCTCGGCGACAATCACGCGGTCGTCGTCGTCGAGCCAGTCGATGTCACGGGCGAGTTCGAACTTGGGATCGGTCAGCGCCGGGATGGCGTCGCGCGCGAGCAGCGTGTGGATTTCGCGCTCGGGCACCAATAGGCCGCTCAGGTCGTACTCCTTCCGCAGATTGACGCTTCCTTCGCGCTGGACGCGCCGCCAGCCGTCGTCGGAATCCTGGGCCTGAACGGACGAACCCTCACCGGGACCGCACGCGGCCAGCGCGCCGGTCGCCAGCAGGATCCAACCGGCGCTGAGCGTCCTGGACATCATGATCGTTCTCCTGGCTCGATCGGGTGTGTCGATGGAGAACCCCCCGCGCGTCCCGGTTATTCCCCATGCCGCCGTCTGTTCGCCGCGCCAAGTCGTGCTCTCACGCCTCTTCGGGCGACGGGTTGGCGTGGTTGCCGTGTGTTCCGGCGGTGTGAATGGCCTCGGCCAACTGGATCGGCTTGCGGCTTCCCAGAAGCAACTTCCGCCCGTTGGTGAATACGAGCTGCACGCCCCGGTCGCCGGAGATGCTGTAGACCCACCCCTTGCGCGGCATCCAGCGGATCCCCCAGCCGAGGTAGTCGCGCATCGGGTGGTATCGCTTCGTCTCGGCGACGGCGATCTCGGACAGCGGGATGTCGCGTTTGCGGAACGGAACGTACCGGACGTAAAGCGTGTCTCCCGAGACTCGAATGATCAGGCGCATCCACATCGTGGCCACGGGCAAACCCAGCCCAAACACGAGCCAGATCAGCACGACCATAGCGTCGGGCGCCGGTTGGTTGCCCCACGGGCGTCCCATCACGATCTGCTCGACGAAGGCCCACCACCCGGTCAGCGCGATGCCCCCCACGATCGCCCACACCCACCACTGGCTCACGTGCTGCACCTCGCGGAAGCGGTCGTTGTGCTGTCCGAAGCGCATGGCGGGCTCCTGTCGAGAGCCTTATTCGGAATCGCACAAACCAGATTGCACGGGCCGCCAGATCCCGGCTGGGCGACCCGCGGCATGCGCCTGACCGCCTACGGCGCCAGCGTTTCGGTTTGTTTCAGCTCGATTGTCGTCTCGATGTTCCTGGCCCGTTCCGCCTCGTAGCGCAGCAGGATTGTGCCGCCCTCGTCGCCGCGCACGATGAACCGGTAGATCCGCGAGCCCCGGCTGGGGATCCCGTCGGCGACCTGGATGCGTCCCGGCTCGTGCGTCACGGGCGTCATCTGCTTGCTGAACCACTCGCGCCCGGCACCCCCGCCGAACCTGCCGAAGCGACCGCTCCCGCTCGTCACGCGGCCGGCGGTCACCAGCGTCGTGTCGCCCTGCGGCTCGCAGATAAGCAGGTCGTTGGTTCCGATGCGCTTCTGCTGTGCGATCGCCAGGCGCGTCGGGATCGGCTTGGTGTTGCGGATCTGGACGGTGATCGCCCAGAGACCCGCGTCCTGTGCATCATCCAGACGACGCACCTCGAACCGGTCGAACTCCAGCAATGGCATCTGGTCGGCATGGAACATCGTGAACGCGAAGTTGCGGTGGCACTCCTCTTCGAGCATGAACGTCGGCGTGTTGCGCCCGGACCACTTGTTGGTGCCGCCGATCAGAATCTTGCCGAACTGCGGGTGGTCATACTCGGTGTAGTCCGTGAAGACCTGCCCAAACACCAGGCGGTCACGCCAGAGCCACGTCCGCTCATCATTGGGCCTCACGTCGCGCTGGAAATACTTGCCCGCGCTCCAGAGTTCGTTCGTGAAACTCAGGATCCCAAGCCCCTCGGCGAGCCAGTTCACAAACCCGCCATGCACCGTGTACAGATCGTCATAGATGATCATGTTGCGGTAATAGGGCAGGATGTCCTCGCCCTTGTTCGCGATCTCGTCATACACACGTCTGTCCGAAGCGGGGTACAGATCGGTCAGGTACGACGCACCGGGACCGGACAGGATCATCCCGCCCGAGTTGTGATAACTCTGCCCGGCCGCAATATTCGGGTGCGCAAGGATGAAATCTCCGATCGCCTTGGTCTCGGGGTGACTGAACGGATAGGTTCCCGCGCCTCTCTGGATATAGGTCGGCTGCCAGTCGGTCGGCCAGTTGCGATTCATGTCGTTGTAGCCCGGGTGGTCCTCGTTGATCCGACCATCGCCGTCGTTGTCGATGCCTTCGGAGCCGAGGCGGATCCAGTCGCCCTTCTCGCCCACGCCGACGCGCTCGAAGATGCGCGGATCGTCCACGTTGCGCCGATACTGCCCATCGGGGACCTGCTTCCACATCGTCGTGATGTGGCCATCACCGTCGAGATCGTCGTACGTATCGGCCGGATCCCATTGGCCATTCCCGTTCTGATCGTCGTAGCACTCACCGGCCTCTTTTTGATGATTTATGTGGTCCATCTACGAAGCGATGTCATGCTTTATGCTAAAACAATTAATGCTGTCCTTTGATTTTTTTCATTTGGAACAACTACTTTAAGCAATTGATTTAAAACTATAGCTACCAATGGTCCAAGAATAAGAATAGCCATACTTTCTTGAAATCCTAAATCTAACAGTAATACTATGATAACTCCTATTGCTAATCCTAAAACTAACTCTGTTATATTGTTTTTTGTGAATTCAGTTAATGCGTTTCCCATTTAACTTCTCCTACCCCCTAAAGCTATAATAACTATAAATATTACACCTCCTATGATAAGCCAACCAAGACCACATTTATTATCTCCTTTGATTCCTAATCCATCTGCTACTGAACATCCTATTGAACCAAGTTTAATGTCTCCTAGTCCATCACCACCATCTGATATTGGAATAACACAAACTCCATCTTCAGCTATATT
>JADFOF010000152.1 GCA_022563015.1 Planctomycetota bacterium | reverse complement strand
GCGGTGGTGATCCGGATGGGACGATCATCGGCGAGGGTCTGCGCGAAGCGTTGGGCGGCGTCGGCGGCGTCGTCGGGATCGGGATCCACCCCCAGCGCCGTCAGGTCCGCCAGCAGCGCCCGCACCGCCTGGGCGATCTCCGATGCTTCGAGCCCCAGGTCCGCATCCGCCGACCATTCCCGGTCGATGAGCGGGGCGAGGGCGGCCAGAGCCAGGGCGGCGCGGTACGTCGCGGCCGGGTCGGTCGAACCCCTGATCGCGTCGGCGAGTCGATCCGCAAGGTCGGCCGGGACCGGGGCGGGCTCGGATCGGCTGTCATCCGAGGATGCGTCGCCCAGAAGCAGGAGGGCGGTGGGCACGTTGATCTCGGCGAGCCTGCCTTCCATCGGAACCGGGTCGGTCAGGAAGACGGTCGGCAATACGTCCGGCGCGGTGGCCGGGTCGGCCTGGGCGGGATCGGGCTGGTCGGTCGCCGCGAGCGCGGTCTGGCCGGCCGGGGCGAGGGGTGTCTCGCCCGCGTCCGCCACGCTGTCCTCGGCCAACGAGAGGGCGGGCGACCCGGATTCCGGGGCCTCCTGGGCGAGCGCGTCCAGATCCATCGCCTCGCGGTCGTCCAGTGTCTGGATCCAGGCGAGCATCCGGTCCATTTCCGGGTCGCCGGTGGAGAGCGGCTCGTCGGCGGCCGGGTTTTTCGCCCCGCCCGAGGCGCAGCCCAGGGGCCACGCACACGCGATCGCAAGAAGAGCCGCCACTTGAAATCCGTGCAAGTCACAGTGCATGGCTCGCCTCCTGCGTGCCCGTGGTCATCCTGACGGGGGTACATCGGCGTCTCAGCCGATCGGGCTTGTGAATCGAAGGGCGAGGCGTTCGAGGGTTCGATCCGCGCGGCCGACGCCGGTTTTTTGCCGAAGGTCGGCCTCGACGGCGTGGGCGAGGAGGTGTGCGGCCTGGGCGGGCGAGAGATCTCGGCTCCGCGAGACGATCGCGTCCTGCATCTCCCGGGGCCATACCTTGAGAGCCTTGGCCAAGCCGAACGGGTCTTCGCCCTGTTTCAGCCCGACGGTGTAGGCGTGCAGCTTGCGGGCAAGATCCATGCAGGCCCAGCTGACCGGGATGTTGGCGCCCGTGGGCGCGTTGTCGAGGATCGCGTGGAGCTGGGCCAGGGCGATCGCGGGCTCGCCCGTCAGCAGGGCCCGCTGGATGTCCCACACGACCTGCTCGCGTGTGCGGCCGACGAACTCGGCGACGACACCGGCGGTCACGCGCGGCGGGTCGCCCGGCTCGGCTGCCAGCGCCAGCTTGCCCAGTTCCGCGTCCAGTCGAGCCAGCGCGGGGCCGACTCGCTCGACCAGCGCGTCCGCGGCGTCTTTGTCGAGGATCGCACCGTGCTGCTTTTTGCACCGGCCGATCGCCCAGCGGGCGGCGCTGCGGGAGTCGGTCGCGTCGCACTTGACAATCGCCCCGACCCCTTTGATCGCGTCGTCGAGCTTTGACTTGTGCCACCGCTCGGCGCGGAGCACGAGCGTCGCGCTCGCGCACGGAGCCTTGGCGTAGCGGATGAAGAGCGGTCGGGCGGCCTCCTTGACCGCCTGATCGGCATTGTCCACCAAGACGATCTTGTGCTGCTGCATGAGCCCGAAGCTTCGGCACTCGTCGAGGATGTCCGCGGGCTCGTCCATCGAGCCGTCGAAACGCACCACGTCAACATCGCCGAACGCCTCGGCCATGACCCGGCGGATCTGCGACAGGTACTCGGACAGGAGAAACGACTCCTTGCCGTGGAGCACGACGACGCGGTGGGCGGGATCGGGCTTGTAGACCGTGCTGGCGCTCTTGCTGGCCATGCTGTCAGCGTAGCGTGTGCGAACCCGCAATGACCGCTGCGGCGTATCGTCCCTCGTGCTGACTTTGACCATCATGCAGGGCCCGGACCGGGGGCAGACGTTCGAGCTGCCCGCCCACGAGCCGCAGCTCATCGGCCGCTCCAGCGAGTCCCTGCCGCTGACCGACAAGACGATCTCGCGCCGGCACGCGGAGCTGACGCCGGACGACGGCGGGTGGTGGGTGCGGGATCTGAACTCTCAGAACGGGACGTACGTCAACGGCGTGCGGATCACCGCGCGGACGCCGCTCAAGCAGGGCGACCAGGTGCGGACCGGGGCCACGCTGTTCCTGTTCGGCAAGGCCGAGACCGACACGGAGATGGTCCGCCTGCTGGACGCGGGCGAGATGGAAGCATCGTTCGAGCAGACGATGGCCAGCAACGAGGACTCGGTCATCATGGCGGTGCCCGAGCCTCGCGCGGCGGCCCAGGATCACCTGCGCGTCATCTATAGACTTACAACGCTGACGGCCCAGGCGCCGCGGCACGGGCTGGGCCAGCAGGAGTTGCTCGCCGCAGTGCTCGAACTCGTGTTCAGCGTCTTCAAGCCCGAGCGCGGGTTCATCGTGCTGGGCGGCTCGGGGTACGAGGACGAGCCGGTGCCCGTGGTCGTCAAGCACCGCACGCCGCCACGCGACAAGGCGCCCATCCACGTCAGCAAGACAATCCTTCAGCACGTGCTCCGCCGGGCCGAGGGCGTGCTCTCGACCAACGCGATGGGCGACCCTCGGTTCGCGGCTGGCGACAGCGTGCAGCGGCTGCACATCCGATCCGCGGTCTGCTCGCCCATCAGGCACCGCGAACGCACGTACGGCGCCATCTACATCGACTCCACCGTCGCCAACTACACCTTCACCAATGAGCAGCTCGCGCTGATGAACGCGATCGGGCAGCACACCGGGCTGGCGCTGGCAAACGCCGAGTTGTACCACGAAAAGCTGCAATCCGAGCGAATGGCGGCGATCGGCGAGACCGTGGCCAGCCTCTCGCACTCGATCAAGAACATCTTACAAGGGCTTCGCGGCGGTGCCGACGTCGTGGACCTCGGCATCCGCAAGGAGGATCTCAAGGTCGTGCGCGGCGGGTGGGACATCCTCAAGAGGAACGTGGACCGGATCATGGGGCTGACGACGAACATGCTCGCGTTCAGTCGGCAGCGCGACATCGAGATCGAGCTGACGCAGATCGGGCCGATCGTCCAGGAGTGCGCTCAACTGCTTGAGGACCAGTGCCGGGACAAGTCGATCGCGATGCTCGTGGACCGCGACGAGGAGATGCCGCCGATCCCGATCGACGCGGGTCTCATGCACCAGGCGCTGATGAACCTGATGACCAATGCGGTCGAGGCGGTCGAGTCTGAGACGGGCGCGGTGACGGTGCGGACGACGTTCCACCCGGCGGGATCGCGCGGCGAGCATTCGCCCCCCATGGCCGAGATCAATGTGATCGACAACGGCCCGGGGATCGCGCCGGACCGAATCGGGCGCATCTTTGAGCCGTTCCACACCACCAAGGGCACGCGCGGGACCGGGCTTGGGCTCGCGGTGACCAGGCGGATCATCGAAGAGCACCGCGGGCAGATCCGCGTCGAGTCGGACGAGGGGATCGGGACGGTCTTTCAGATCATGCTCAGCGCCGACGCGAGCGGGACGGTCGATCCAGCAGCGACGGCGGCTGCGGGCGAAGGCCTTGCGGGCGGACCGGGCGCCGACGTGTCTGGCGAGGATTTCTAGCCCCTCAGTCAGAGCCCCCGGCGCCAGCCGGCGGGTCCTCTTCGTCGCCCCCAACAACCGAGCCACCGACGGAAGTCGGTGGTCTCCTGCATCGCGTCACGCGAACATGACCCCCCCGCTCGCGCAGGGACCTCGGTTCGATTGCGAGCGGTTTGGGCACGATCCGCGGAACCTCTGAGCGTTCAGTGTGCAACAATGGACCTTGGCTGACAATCGGGCCATCCTGCACGTGGATATGGACGCGTTCTTCGCGTCGGTCGAGCAGCGGGATGATCCGACGCTTGCGGGCAAGCCCGTGCTGGTTGGCGGGACGGGTTTGCGGGCGGTCGTGGCAGCGGCGAGTTATGAGGCACGCGTGTTCGGGTGTCACAGCGCCATGCCGATGGTCGTGGCGCGGCGGCTGTGCCCGCAGGCGATAATCGTCAAGCCCAAGGGGGGCCGGTATGGCGAAGTGTCGCGCGAGATCTTCGAGATTCTGGCGCGGTTCACGCCGATGGTGCAGCCGATCAGCGTGGACGAGGCGTTTCTCGATGTCACGGGCAGCAAGCGATTGCTCGGCGATGCGGTCACGATCGCGCGCGAGATCAAGCGCGTCGTGCGGGCTGAGACACAACTCACCGCATCGATCGGCGTCGCGCCCAACAAACTCGTCGCCAAGATCGCCAGTGACCTGGACAAGCCCGATGGGCTGACGGTGATCCGCGCGGGCGAGGTGCAGACGAGGCTTGCGCCGCTCTCGATCGAGCGATTGTGGGGCGTGGGGCCCAGGAGCGCCGATCGGCTCGGCAAGCTCGGCGTCCACACGTTCGGCGATATGCAAAGGCTCGGTCACGAGGCGCTCGACGCGGTGTTCGGGTCGAGCGCTGAGTCGATGTGGAATCGCTGCCGGGGGATCGACGATCGGCCCGTGCACGCGGATCATGGCGCCAAGTCGATCAGCCATGAAACGACCTTCGGCACCGATCTTGAGTCGGCGGACGCGGTGCGGGCGGTGCTGCTCGATCAGGCGGAGCAGGTGGCTCGCCGACTGCGCGCCAAGGGGAGGCGGGGCCGAACGATCTCGATCAAGATCCGCTTCGGCAGATTCGAGACGATCACGCGCTCGGTGACGCTCGAACAGGCAACGGACCGGACGGATGAGATCGCCCGCCAGGCGAGGCGTTTGTTCGACGCCTGGGCGTTCGAGCCCGTGCGGCTGATCGGGGTGGGCGTGAGCGAACTGACCCAGAGCACCGAGGAGCAACTCGGGCTGTTCAGCGTGGTACAGTCTGCCCAGCAGCGCGCGATCGATCGTGCGTCAGACACGATTATCGAGCGTTTCGGGAAGGATGCCATCCGCCGAGGGGGCACGCTCTCCTGATCCCCTTCCCCTGAGATCCAGCATCCATGAAATCACTTTGTTCTTGTAGACCGTTGTGGCGAAGTGCCGTTCCGCGCTCCGTTCGGGCTGGTGCGCCGGGGCTGTCTGGCTTCGCAAAGGTTGAACTTCGAGCTACACTTCCGCTTGATGCCGCAGCATGATCCATTCGTGGGAAAGCCCCTGACAGTGCTTTCGGGCATTCGGTCCTCCATCAGTCGTTGTTATCGCGCCGCCAGGGCCGAGACCTTGCTCGCAGCGAACCGCATTGCTCGGGGGAACCTCCAGGAAGGACAAGCCACTGAGAAGGAAGTGCAGTCACTCAACAAGATCCCCGGGCTGGAGGAGAATCCGCTCGCCATTGACTTCTTGTGTTGGCGACGCAGCACGCTCTGGGGCGCCATGATCCTCGGAGGTCTCGCTGTAGCAATCGAAATCCTGTCGTTTCAAACCGCTGCCGCAGCGCTTCGTGGTGTCAATCCCGGCGATAGCACCGTCGATGCGAGCGTGGAGATTGAGCAACTCATCTCGTCGATCGGGCATAGGAATCTCTGGGTCTTCGACGCGATGCAAGCCGCGTTCATCTTGGCGTCCCTTTGCACGGTCGTATTCATGGCGGTCGCCGCCCGACGATGGACAGACGCACGGCAGAGCAGGAAGTGGGCGCGGATTGCGTGGCTCACGGCATTCGGTGTACCGATTCTTCTCGGTGTCTTGCCGGGCACCTATCTCATGGACTTCTCACACCTCGAGCCTCTCGAGGCCGCTGGCATGGAGCAAACAATCCGCTTGCTTTTCGCCGTTAACGTGCTGGCGATCGGTTTCCCCAAGGTACTTTCGCTTTTTCCAGGTATTGTCAGAAGTGCGGTTATCGTGAAGACGCTCATCCCCGAATCCGGGATGCCCGGCTGGATCGTCGTCATTGTCGCGCCGCTCTATTCGTTTTTCCTGCTGATCGCAGTCGGTGTTGTCAGCCAGATTCGGGCTGATCTCGCGTTTCTGCTCAGCGTGGCGTGTTTCCTGGGTGCTCAAGTCGCGTATCTGATTCGGAGCGACCAACTCGTGCGTGTGCAATCGCGCGACACCATCTCCGCAATCGTGAAGTCCATCCGACTCCCGGTCAACGTTCTCAACGCGTTTGGAGTCGTTCTCGGCGTGGTCTTCTTCTCTCGCCTCGAAGGGTTCACGTTTGTCGACGCGATTCAGATCGTGCTGAGCGTCGTGGGGAATCTCCTGCTGATGTCCGTCGTGTCGTCTGATCTGATTGTTGCGATGGTCAACCGAGCCCACCGCGAACTCGCCGATCTTGGACAATCCGAGCACGCAGTCACGTTGGGCGAGAAATGCGAGGCGCTGTCTCGCGCGGGGCTTACTTCTGATCGAGTCCGTTCGAGCGAGAAGTGAGTCTCACCCCTGGAAGCGATAGAGAACGGCGAGCCCACACACGCCGCGACTCTTCGACGCGTGGGCGTTTCAGCCCGTGCGGCTGATCGGGGTGGGGGTGAGCGAACTGACCCAGAGCACGGAGGAGCAACTCGGGCTGTTCAGCGTGGTACAGTCTGAGCAGCAGCGCGCGATCGATCGTGCGTCGGA
>JADFOF010000151.1 GCA_022563015.1 Planctomycetota bacterium | reverse complement strand
GGCGGCGCGCCGGGGAACTACGCCGGCGTCGCCGTCGGTGTGGACGCCGTCTACACCTGCATCTACGAGGGTGCCGGCACTACCCGAATCGTCAAACTCGACAAGCTCACACTCGCCGTCATCAGCACCTTCACCAATCCCGCCTTCCAGGGTCTGCGCGGCACGCCGCTCATCAGCGACGTGGTCAACAACAACGGCAACCACAACCTCTTCATCGCCGACCGCAACGGCCAGGCAATCTACGCCGTCGATTCCGTCACCGGCTCGCTCGAGTGGACCTATGTTCCGATCTACGACGTCGTGCTCGGCCAGATGGGTCCCATGTGGACAGTGACCGGCGGACGCCAGGCCTTCGCCTACTTCGGCAACGGAGACCTCGGCCCCGGCGCGGCGCTCGCAGACAACGGCAACGGATCCTTCGACGTACTCTGGGATCTCGCAGGGCCCGACAACTTCAACTGGTTCGGCAGCGGCGCCCTCAGCACCGACCAGACCAGAATCTACATCACAACCTTCAATGACAACGACACATCAACCCTTTGGGCCATCGACGTCAACGACGGCAGCATCATCTGGGACGTGCCCGGCCTGCGCAAAACCCCCGATGAGCTCAACTTCTTCGCACGGCCCGCCGTCCTCGCCGACCGCGTCTACTGCTTCGGCCACGACGGCGTCATCGCCGTGTTCGTCGACAACGGGCCCTCCTACACAACCGCATGGATCTACCGCGATCGGATCACCGAGTTCACCTCCGGCTCCGTCGTCCAGACCCCCGCCGGGGATCGATTCGTCTACGCCGTGCGGCAGGATCCGCCCGGCCTCGTCATCCTCAGAGACGACGGCGCCTCCTTCACGACCCTGCTCGATACCAACCTCGGCGGCGCCATGCGCTTCACATCACTCGCCGCCAGCTCGACCACGATCGACGCCGCCGGCGGCCTGTGGATCGCCGGCGGGCGCGTCGACGACCCGCTGCCCGGCGATGTCTACAAGTTCACACCAGAGCCAGCCTGTCCCTGCGCCTGCGACTTCGACCCCGACCCCGTGTGCGATATCTTCGACTTCCTCGCCTTCCAGAACCTCTTCGTCGGCGGCGACCCCTGTGCCTGCCTCATGGATCCGGATCCGTTGTGCGACATCTTCGATTTCCTCGCCTTCCAGAACGAGTTCGTCGGCGGCTGCCCGTAGATCCGCCCATGGCGGCCCCGTAGCCCGATCGCGCTCCGCCGCCGAAATCCCCACCCGCTTCCTCGCGCTGTCGCCGCGCGCGTTCCGATATTCCCGCCCCTACCGACGCTCAAACGACCTGTTTATCAGCCGCGCTCACAGTCAATCCAACTGTGCCCTCCACGCAAACATTCAATTCCATCGCTTTCCCCGGCGAGCCGATACTCATACGGCAGCGAGACCCGTTTCGGCTGGAGGCAAGGCGGAGTGTCAAAAAAGATACTCGGAATCGATCTGGGCACCACCAACACCGTGGTCGCGGTGTTCGATGGTGGCCGCGCAAACGTCATCCCCGATCTCTCCGGAAACCGCACAACCCCGTCCATCGTCGCGTTCACGGAGAACGGCCAGCGCCTCGTCGGGTTCGCCGCAAGAAATCAGCAGATCACCAACCCTCAGAACACCATCTACTCCGTCAAACGCTTCATGGGCCGACGCCACAAGGAGGTCTCTCACGAAGAGAGGATCGTCCCCTACACCATCCTCGGAAAGCCCGAAGAGTTCGTACAGATCAAGGCCGGCAAGCGAAAGTACATGCCCCAGGAAATCGCGGCCATGCTCCTTCGAACCATGAAGGAAACCGCCGAGGCCCACCTCGATGAGGACATCACCGAAGCCGTCATCACCGTACCAGCATACTTCGACGAGTCCCAACGCAAGGCAACCAAGGACGCCGGCGAGATCGCGGGACTCAAGGTCGAACGCATCATCAACGAACCCACCGCCGCCGCCCTGGCCTACGGCCTGCAGGCACGCGAATCCAAGCAGATCATCGTCTTCGACTTCGGCGGCGGAACCTTCGACATCTGCGCTATCAAGATCGAAGACGGAAACTTCCGCGTCATCTCCGTCAACGGAAACACCCGCCTCGGTGGCGACGACTTCGATCAACGCATCATCGACATCGTCGCAGACGACTTCAGACGAAAGCACCGTGTTGATCTGCGCCACGATCCCATGGCCCTCCAGCGCCTCAAGGAGGCCGCCGAAAAGGCCAAAACCGATCTCTCACAGCGCCTTGAAACCCAGATCATGCTGCCGTTCATCAGCATCGACGGACGCGGCGCCAAACACCTCGAGTTCACACTCACTCGCGAGACCTTCGTCTCCGTCTGCATCGACCTCTTCGATGAGCTCCGCGCATGCTGCAACGAGGTCCGCCTCAGCTCAGGACTCTGGGGAAAAAGAATCCAGGACGTCGTCATGGTCGGCGGTTCCACCCGAATCCCCAAGGTCCAGGAGATCGCCAAAGAGGTCTTCGAGGTCGAGCAGCTCCAGAAAGCCATCAATCCCGACGAAGTCGTCGGCCTCGGCGCCGCGGTCCTCGGCGGCGTCCTCCAGGGAGACCTGCACGACATACGCCTGATGGACGTCACCGCCCACAGCCTGGGCGTCGAGCTCCAGCGCGACAAGGTCGGCATGCTCATTCCCAAGAACACTCCCATCCCCTGCCAGAAAAAACGCATCTTCTCAACCCCACAGGATGAGCAGACCTCCGTACCCATTCGCGTACTCGAAGGCGAGAGCAAACTCGCCAGCGCCAACAGAACCCTCGCTCTCTTCCAGCTCCGAGGAATACCCAAACTCCCCAGAGGCGTCCCACAGATCATGGTCACCTTCGAAATGGACGCCAACGGAATCCTCAACGTCGCCGCAAAGGACGAGGCCACCGGCAAGCAGCAGGACATCGAAATCAGCGAGGGCGTCGGGCTGGACAAGACCGAGATCGAACGCCTCCGAAAGACCGCCGCCGAGTTCGACAAGATGGACGCCAGGCAGGAGACGGTCGTCGATCTCCGAAACCACGGCGAACAAGTGCTCGCCGAACTCGCCGAGTGGTTTGCATTCAACCGCAAGCTCATGCCCAAGCGCACGGAGATCCAGATCGCCTCGGCCCTGGACAAGCTCCGCAACCGCGTCAAGGGACGCGACACCGCCGCCATACGCTCCGCCCTCAAACGCCTCGACCGGGTCGTCCTCCCGCTGCGCAAAGCCGGCTAGCCCCCGTTCACACACTCACAGCCGCGCCAGAATCATCAGGTACACCGACGCCAGCACAAGCTGCACCAGCGCGAACACAATCGCTCGGCTCACGAACCCCATGAACGTGATCCGCAGCTTGTACCGGTGCATGAGCGTCACCGCCACCAGCGTTGACGCCGACCCGATCGGCGTGATATTCCCGCCCAGATTCGCGCCGAAGATCACCGCCCACCACGCCGGGTCGTCCGCCGGCCGCGCCAGCCCGCTCTCCAGCGGGATGCCGCCCACGATCTTCGCCAGCATCGCCGACAACGGAATGTTGTCCGTGACCGAACTGAACAACGCCGCCGAGCCCAACAGCACCGTGGTCCCCGCCGTCGGCCCAAGCTCCAGCACCGGCCGCACTCCCCGCCCGATCAGCCCCAGCACACCCGCGTACTCCATCACATGGATCACCGCAAACAGCGCCGCGAAGAATCCCAGCAGATCCCAGTCCAGCGCCCGGTAAAACTCGTCCGGCCTCGACTTGTACTGCAGCAGCACCAGGAACGCGAACGACAACGCAACAAAGCCCATCCCGAGCTCGTTCACGTACGGCAGCACAGAAGTGGTCGAGATCGCCACGATAAACAGCACCAGCATCACCGCGCCAAACCAGAACTTCCCGCGACTCTCGATCCCGTCGTTCTCGTCGAAGCTCGCCACCAGACGCGCCGCCTCCGCCTTCTCCTCCTCATCCCGCAGCCGGCGGATATCGAACATGCGGGCGCCCATCAGAATCGTGACCGCTGTGGCCACCACGACGTACGGGCTCGACTTCAGGAAGAACGTCACGAACCCGATCCCCGCGGTGGTCCCCACGATGATGTTCGGCACCGAACTGATCAGCGTCAGCAATCCCCCGACGTTGGTGAGCAGCGCCTCGACGATCAGAAACGCCAGCAGCTTGTCGCGCCTCCCCAGCCGCTCCAGCGACACCAGCGTCAACGCCCCGACGATCAGCATCGCCGTCACGTTGTTCAATACCGCCGAAAACACCACCGTCATCACGCCGTAGTACCACAACAGCTTCAGCGGATCCCCACCCGACGCCTTCGTCAGACGGATCGCGATCCACGTGAACAGACCCGACTTGGACGTCACATCCACGAACAGGCTCGACCCGAGAATGATCGCGATCACGCCCCAGTCGATGCCCGGAATATACACCGGCATGTTGATCCTGTGCCCGCCGATGTCGAACAGCTCCGCCGGCAGCGGCACGTCCATCACCGCCGCCAGCAGCAGGCACAACGCCGCGAATCCACCCGCGATCACAGACTTCTTCGCGTGGATCTTCTCCTCCAGCGCCAGGCACGCGATCAGCCCCACCAGCAGCCCCGCAAACATCAGCGTCGTCGACATCGCCACGTGCGGCTGCTCGGCTTGTGCGATCATAAACGTCGTCATCAGTCTCTCGAAGCGGGCGGCCTATCCGCCCAATGGTCAGATCATCAGCAGCGGCACGTGCCGAAGCTGCACCGCCAGCGGGTGCGCCAGCCCGTGCATCGCCAGCTGGTCGTCATCCTTTGTATGAAACACGAGCATATCCACGCCGTGGTTCGCGACCAGCGATTCGTACTCGCGCAGCCGATGCCCGAACGAGACCATCTGCTCGACAGTCACCTCCAGCTCGTGCCGCGCCAGCTCCGCCCGGCACGAGTCGATGAACGCGCCCGCCTCCTTGAGCAGACGCTTGCCGATACGCTCTCGCGCCAGGTCGGTGTCGATCTCCTGGATCTTCGAGATCACGTCCATGAACCGCTCGAAGGGAAGCTGGTCCTCGACGTGGGTCAGCAGCAGCCGCCCGCCACGCGACGTGAACCGCGCCGCACAGTTCACCAGCCGATCGTCCCCGACCAGGTGGTCGGTGATGGCCATCACCGTGTCGGTGTTCCGCATCGCGTGCCCCGCCGCCCGCCCCGCCTCAGGGTGCGGCAGCACCAGCACCGGCACATCGGTCACCTGCGTCAGCACCTCGACATGGTCGCCGAGCGTGTGCGGAAACCGCCACGCGGCACTGAGCAGGTTTCGATACACGCAGATCAGGTCCGGCCGACCCGCCTCGACGATGTCCAGCAGGCTCTGCACGGTCGCATAATCGTCATTCGTGAGCGTCCGCCACGCGATGCCGTCGCCCAGCACCGACAGGAACCCGCGCACCTCGCCGGTGAACGACTCCGCCTCGCCGGCCGGCAGGTCCGTCACGGTCAGCACCGACCTGATGGCCACGGGCCGATACACGAACGGCTGACGGGCCGCGGCCCTGAAAACGCTCTCGAACTGATCGGCCCTGCTCACGCGCCCCCCTCACTGGTTCGGTGCTAGAGCATACCACCGCATCGCGCCGTCCGCGCGCACAAAGGAGGCCCAAGCGCCAGCGCGGGCTCTCCCCCGCTCGCGCCCCGACCCGCACCCGGCTCGCGTGCGCCTGCACCCTCGTATAATCTCCCGTCATGTCGGCGGAAGTCTTCTGGTGGTCCGGGTTCTTCATCGCGCTCGCTGGCGGCGCGGTGGCGGCGTGGGCGCTGTTCATCCGCGGGCAGCCGAAAGGACGCCTTCGCTGCCCCGGGTGCTGGTACGACATGGTCGGGGCCGTGCCCGACGACGCCGGCGCCCACACCTGCCCCGAGTGCGGCCGCCGCATCGCCAAGCCCACGCAACTCCGCCGCACCCGCCGCTTCTGGAGACTCGCCGTCTTCGGCCTATCCCTCGTCATCACCGGTGCAGGCCTCTGGGCAACGCCGATGCTCCGCGCCCAGCACTGGCAGCGCCACGCCCCCTCAACCCTGCTCGTCATGCTCGCCGATGCCGACGATACCAGGACCGAGACGTGGAAGGAACTGTTAAGTCGGGCTCACTACGACCAGCTCAGTGTGCGGCATCGAACAATCCTCTCCGAGCAACTGGCGAAGGGCGTCTCGCCCGAGAGTTACGCGGGCGGGTCCGGGCTGCGCCGTATCATCTGGCTCCGCCCGGGTCGTTCCCAAGCCCTGGCCGAACGCATGTCAATGTTCATCACCGCACGGGAAAAGCGCGGGGAGCCGAGCCCGCCGCAGAGGGTGGGCTATGACATGCTTCACGCGAATGCGATCGAGATTCTCGGCCGGGTCGGCTCCGAAGAGGCCGTTGAGACGCTCTCGGCGTCGCTGCGCTCGCCGTGGAAGTACAACCGCGATAGTGCCGCGATCGCGCTCGGTCGCATCGGCGGCGATGAGGCGATCGATGCGCTCACCAAGGTGGTCGCCTACGGCAGCGAGCAGGCCGCGCTCACGGCGGCGGTGGCGCTCGCGTTGATCGACAAGCCCGCCAGGGAGCACGCCGATCCTG
>JADFOF010000150.1 GCA_022563015.1 Planctomycetota bacterium | reverse complement strand
CTGGGAACTCGACCGGCGTGTTGTCCGACGCTGCTTCGGTCCCGCTCTGCTCGACGGCGGCTGCCGGCTCCGATGCCCCGTCCGGCGCTTTGGGCTCCGCGGGCACGCCCAGAAGGACAAGAATCTCCTCGTGCGGCGGCACCGGTGCTCTCGGGTCGTTGGCCAGCAACGACACGTAGCTCTTCATCCAGTCGATCAGCGAGAGGATCGCGTCGACGGGGAACGGCTCGCCCCGGTCAATGCACCGATCGATTGCTGACTCCGCCTCGTGACAGAGCTTCTGCGCACCGTGCAGCGACAGCACCCCGCACTCGCCCTTCAGGGTGTGGATTGTTCTGCGGATCTCGGCAAGCAGCTCGTCTGGATCGTCGGCCGACTCGACCGCGACCACCTCGCCTTCGAGTTCCGACAGCGTGTGGTCGCAACCCGAAATCCACGCCGCCAGCAGCTCCGGATCGATGTCGTCGGCCGGGTCAAACTCTTCGCCCGAACCCTCGCCGTCGAACGACCGCGCACGGATTTCGCCCGGCGCCGTTCCCGCCTCGATCGCGGCGGCCGTCTCCTGCGCATAGTCGATGATCTCGCCGACCAGCTCCAACGCCGCGTTCGCGTCCTCGACCTGCCGCAGGATGACCTCGTCGATCAGCTCGTTGGCCCTGGTCGCGGCCGCCGCGAGCGACTCCAGCGCCGCCAGCTCGCTCTCGGCGACCAGCGCTCGAAACCGATCCTGCAGGCTGACCAGTCCGGAGAGATCATCGGCGTCGGTCAGCACCGCCGCCTTGGCAAGATCTTCAACGAGCGAGGCGAGTGCCACCTCAGGTCACCGTCCTTTCCGCTCTTCAATCCATGCGCGACCCGGCCAGAGCGTCGAAAACGCACGACTAGTAGGTTGCGGGTATCGGTGAGCGCACGGGGCGGCCTTACTCTCGGTCCAGAACTTCGCAAACTTGTGCTCGATTATGGGGCGTGCGGCCCCGCGCTCGTGGTCGAGCGGCTTCGACCAGGCGCCGAGCGACCGCGCCGACAGCCGTGGTTCCGCGGAGAAGGACGCCCGCGATCGGTCGCGCGCCGCGATCGGGTCCGGCTTCGAGACATCGGAACGCACGTTGCCTTTCGACAGGCGTTCCGGCACGCGGCCGATTCGTGATGACGACATCTTGATTGTCACACACGGCGTCGGCACATCTGGTGCGAGGTCGCCGCCACATCGAACAGGGCCGCCGAGGTCTTCAACAAAGAGGTGGATCGCCAGCCCATCGCGCAGAAGTTATCGGGTGCGGTGAGGGAAGAGAAAGCTCACTCACGGTTCAAGGGGCGTTGGCATTCTGACGATGACGCGTGCCGGCTCGATGCGCGGGGTCCATCGTGCTCGCGGGACTTCAGGCCGCGTGATCAACGATCCCGAGTCTCGCCGAGGCTTTTTCTGGAAAGGATACCGACGTGAGCATGGACGTTCGCCACATCAACGCGTTTCTCGAAGCCACCAAGACCGTCTTCGACACCATGCTGAAGATCCCCGTGACCTTCGAGAAGCCCGTGCTCAACAGTGCGCCACAGACACACGACGTCTCGGGCGTCATCGGACTCTCGGGTGATGTGGTCGGTTCGGTCGTTATAGGCTTCGGTGAGCAGACCGCGGTGCGGATCGTGTGCGCCTTCGCCGGCACTCGGCACGCCTTTGGTTCCGCAGATTTCGAGGACGCCATCGGCGAACTGACGAACATGATCGTCGGTGCGGCGAAATCCAAGTTTGAAGGTTTGTCGGTGAGCATCGGGTGCCCATCAGTGATTACCTCCCCGGACCACCACGTGTCCCGCCCGAGCGATGCCGCCAGCATCTGCATCCCCTGCGATACGCCCGGCGGAAGGTTTGTGATCGAGGTGACCTTCAGGTCGATCGATAAGGCCGCGTCCTCAAAGCCTGTCGCCGGGGAAGAATCGAACGCGATCACCTCGGCAAAGTCCGCGGCTTGACGCACAGAAGGAGCCAGCATGCGAGTTCTCGTTGTTGACGATTCCAAGACCATGCGAAGAATCGTGAAAGGCGTACTGGAGACGGTCGGCGCTACGGCTGTTGAAGAAGCCGTCGATGGACAGGACGCCCTCAGCAAGGTGGACGCGTTCAAGCCGGACTTGATCCTCCTGGATTGGAATATGCCGGTCATGGACGGCCTTACGTTCGTCAAGACCTTCCGCGGCAAGGGGATGAAGACGCCCGTCATCATGGTCACGACCGAGGCCGGCAAATCCCAGGTGGTGGAGGCGATCAAGGCCGGCATCAACAACTACGCGGTCAAGCCCTTCACGCCCGAGGGGTTGTCAAAGATCATCGAGGCAACGATGGCAAAGGTTGCGCAAAGCGCCTGATCACGATGGAGGCGTACGGATGCCATGAACGCAAATGGGGAGATCAAGGTCATCGTCGCGGCAGACGGCGAGCAAGCGACGCTCGTCGCTCCGGCCGGCCTGAAATCGCCACAGGTCACTCCCGAGGCGCTCAGGCTCATCGCTGAGAAGGCGGGAGTCACCATCAATCAGAAGATCGAACGGAGCCTGGCCGCCTTTGCAGATGGGTACGGCACCGGAGACTCCGAGCACACCGCCGTCATCGCCACATCGTCACCGGCGGTTCAAGGGCAGGACGGCCGATTGGAATGGAACAAGGGCTTCGACCCAACCGCCTCTGACGACAGCGCGGCGGCCGACCAGTCCCAGAGCATCGACCATTACGCGGGCAAGAGTTACGTGCGGGTCAAAGCCGGCGACGTCATCGGCGTCGTCCACCAGCCGACCGCCGGCACTGACGGGTGCGACGTGCGAGGTCGTGACATCAAGCCACGACCGGGCAGGCCGCTTTCGATCAAGTTCCATCCCACGGTTTCGGTCGACCCTGAGGGGCAAGTCATCGCGCAGGCCGACGGCGTCCTGACGCTGACTCGGGACGAACTGTCCGTCTCCCAATCACTGGACGTTCCCGGCAACGTCGACTTCTCAACCGGCCACATCGACTTCGGCGGCTCGGTGACAATCGCCGGCGGTATTCGCCCCGGATTCGAGGTCAAGGCCAAGGACGATGTCAGCGTCGCCAAGCTCATCGAGGGCGCCGAGATCCGCTGCGGCGGCGACTTGATCGCTCGAAGCGGCATGACCGGGCAAGATCGCGGAACCATCACGGTCGGAGGCAACGCGCAGTTTCCGTACCTCAACAATGTCAAGGGGGCTGTGGACGGAGACTTGATCGTCGAGCGCGAGATCGTCGATTGCCACCTGGTTATCGGCAACGACCTCAAGTGTCCCAACGGTGCCGTTCTCGGCGGCGAAGTGGTCGTCACCGGCTCGCTTGTGGTCAAGGTGCTCGGCTCGGAGGGTTGGACGCCAACAACCATCAAACTCGGCGATGTGCCGCTGCTCCGTTCCCCACGCCGCAAGGTTGTCGAGAAGGCCGAGGAGATCAAGGCTCAGATTGCGAAGCTCGCTGAGACGAAACGTACGATCAGCATGAACCCCAGACCCTCACACAGCGACAAGGAGAGGCTCACGGAGATCAGCTTCGAGGCGAGCGAGATCGAGAGTGAACTCGCAGCGTGTACCGCCACGCTCGACGAGATCGACGCGGCGATCCAGTCGCAACGCAAGCTCGACGTGCACATCGCCAAGACCATCTACCCCAAGGTCACACTCACAATCGGGGACATGACTGTGACGTTCAAGGACGCCGTCACCGGCCCGGTGTGGATCTGCTGGGATGCGCAGCGGCAGCTCGTGTACCGCACCGGATCAAGCGATCCTCGGCCTCTGGCCGACATAGCGCACGTCTTTCAGGCCCCCTCTGCGCGGCCGGGTGGCGGGTCGGCGTCAAAGGCCGCCGCCTGACAGAGTCCCGAGCTGAGCTCTCGGGGCAGACGACTGGAACAATGCTCGTGAGGTGGTGAAGGCGGGTTCACGCCGACGGTCCGGTTGTGCGGCCGGCCTGGTGCCCGATAACGCGCTTCTGTCCGCGCGCGATGCGACGGATTTTCCACGCGGTGCGAGAAACTCGAAATGCCGCGGCCCGATCGCTTCGATAATCGTTCTGAGCCAACACCCAGACGACCTGCCGAGTCCAAAGGACGGCTCCGGGAACGGACCCCGATGCAGTATGAGGACGCGAAAGATCCCGCCCGACGAATCCTTGTGATCGAGGGTTCCACCGTGTCTCGCTCGGTGCTGGGCGAGCACCTGCAGCGGCTGGACGCGGTCGTCTCGTTCGCCGACTCGGGGCAGGAGGGGCTCACATTCGCGAAGCGCGAGCGGCCCGACGTCATCCTCGTCGATCTGAATCTCCCCGACATCTCCGGGCTGGACGTCTGCGCAAAGCTCAAGGCCAACCCGTTCACCGCAAGGATCCCCGTGATCTTCATCATCGAGTCCGAGCGGCGCGAGGATGTGGTTCGCATCTTCGAGACCGGCGGGCTCGACTGCGTGACGATGCCCATCGACGGTTCCATCCTGCGGGCACGCGTGGAGTCGGCGCTTCGCATGCGCGACCTGATGCGTCGGCTCAGTCGTGAGGCGACCACCGACCGCCTCACCGGCCTGCCCAATCGCGCGACCCTGCTCAACCAGGTCAACGATCGCATCGCGCGGCTGCGTCGCGGGCGGGCCCCGAGCTTCGCGCTGCTGTTCCTTGACATCGATCGGTTCAAGGTCGTCAACGACAGCCTCGGGCACGAGGTGGGCGATCAGCTCCTCCGTCAGTTCGCCAGACGCCTCGGTGGCGCGGTGGAGATCCTCGGCGGGAGCTACGAGCGGTACGATCGGCACCTCGTCTCCCGTCTCGGCGGCGATGAATTCGTCGTGATCCTGGACGAGATCGAGAACCTCGCCGACGCACACGCCGCCGCCGATTCGCTGATGAACTCTCTCGCCCGACCGCACGAGCTGCTCGGGCACACGCTGACAACGCTGGCGAGCATCGGCGTCGTGCTGAGTGAGCCGGAGTACTTGAACGCCTCGGACATGCTTCGCGACGCGGACACCGCCCTGTATCGCGCCAAGGCCAGGGGGCGCGGGTGCCACGCCATCTTCGACAAGCGCATGCGGGCCGAAGCGCTCGATCGCCTCGAGATGGAGGCCGGCCTCAGGCAGGCGCTCGGGCAGCACCAGTTTGAGATCCACTACCAGCCCATCATCTCGCTCAAGACCGGCCGGCTGGACGGCTTCGAGGCGCTCATCCGCTGGAACCACCCGATCCGCGGCCTTATCCCGCCCGACACATTCATCCCGATGGCCGAGGAGCTGGCCCTGATCGTGCCCATCGGCGAGTGGGTGCTCCACGTCGCGTGTGACCAGATGCGAGCGTGGCGCGAGCAGTTCGCAGAGGCGTGCCCGAGCCATATCAATGTGAACGTGTCCAAGGCGCAGCTGGCCACGGGCGGGTTTATCGACACGGTCCGCGGCGCGCTCGTCGCCACCGGGTGCGACCCGAGCATGCTCCAGATCGAGATCACCGAGAGCGTCATCATGGAACTCCCCGAGCACGCGACCTGCGAACTGGAAGAGATCAGAAGCTCCGGCGTGATGATCTGCATGGACGACTTCGGCAAGGGCCTCTCGTCCCTGAGCTGCCTGCACAAGTTCCCGCTGGATGTCCTCAAAATCGACCGAGACTTTATCGCCCACACCGAGGGCCGACGCGAATACGCCGCCATCAACAACGCGATCATCACCCTCGCGCATCATCTCGGCATGGCCGTCGTCGCCGAAGGGGTGGAAACCGAGGGACAGGTCGCGCAGCTTCAGGCGCTCGCGTGCGATTATGCTCAGGGGTTTTTGTTCTCGCGCCCGCTCAGCGCCGACGCCGCGACCGACTGCATCGTGCACAGCGAGGACCGGTTCCAGGCCGCCTGAGCGCCGTCGCGCCCCGAAGTGATTCACGCGCCAGCAATTCGATGATGATGATCGGCGAGCCGGGTCCATGCAGCGGACGGCTTTGCCCGGTTCGTCAAGATAATCGCGGACACGGCGCGCGCCACGGGATCCGCCGGGCCAATCTCCAGATTACTCAATCCCGCTGGAACAGCCCGCTGACTCCTCTCGTATCGGCCAACAGAAAGAAACAGGAGACTCGAGGCCTTTTCAAGGCCGAACGAAAAACCCGGGGACCGGCGACCGTTCGTTGTCATCAACTGGCCGTCCTCATTGATCTCTGCCCGATTTTCTTCGGCAGTCGATCCCCACCTGAAAACTTGTCACCCCGATCGTGCGAGAGGTCGCGGCGCATCTGGATTCTGCGCCGAGCCCGCTCGTCGATCGTTCCATCCCGCCGGTGGCCGTTCGCATCGGCGGTTCGGAGAGGAGGCGGCCCCGGCTCGTCCGATGGCGGTACGTGCCTTCCGCCCGGGCAGGGTCCGCGCGCACCTGTATGTTCGATGGTGCTGTCGCAGCCGTCGCGCGGCCGCCTCCTCTCACTGGCACAGACGCGCCGCCCTCAGGTGGGAGGCGGCGCACCTCGCCGCAACCGGCCACGCCCCCCGGATCATGCGGCAGACAGCGCACGGGCGAACTGGAGGGAGTTCCGCCCGTGTTCGGGCCCACGAGGCCCGAGGCGAGGAGGAGGGATGC
>JADFOF010000149.1 GCA_022563015.1 Planctomycetota bacterium | reverse complement strand
CCGTGTCCAGGTCGGCGGGATCGATCCGCGGCGCGTCCCGCGGGGGCTCGGGCACGTCAAATCGATGGATCTCAAGTCCCTCGTCCACCGAGGTGATCCGTGCCGGCTCGAACGTGCCGTTCTTGAAGTCGATTCGGGGCAGGCAGACGCACACCCCGCTCTCGAGCAGGGCCCGGGCCAGGGACGACAGGTCCGGCTCGTGCGGCCTGGGCATGAACAGGAGCACGACCGAGGCGTTGGCGACGCAAGGCTGGGCCAGCAGCGTCCTGGACACCGCCGCGGACAGCTCACGCCGGCGTTCGGTCCCGATCGCCAGCAACTCCGCCTTGAGCGTCAGTCGAAGGGCGCGCTTGGATTTGTCGGTCTCGGCGATCACGGGTCGGGTTCACTCTCGTCGGCCCAGACTATCGGCTGAATGAGCCGGGCTCGATAACACCGCGACAATAGCAGATTCGCCGCGTGGCGCCAATGACGGTCGCCGTGCGCGTCGCCGGTCACCGCGCCGAGGCCCGCCGACGCAGCCGCTCGATCTGCACGATTCTCTCGGCCAGCGTCTGCTCGAATCCGGCGTTGTTGGGGCGGTAGTAGGTCTTCTCGACCCCGAGATAATCCTGGCCCGTCACGCCCCCGGGCGCGTCGTGCGAGTACCGGTATGTGCTGTCGCCGCCGGTCTCGGGGTGCACGCCCTGCGTCGTGGCGGAATGCGAGTCGCGCAGGAACAGCGGGACCGGCAGGGTCCGACCCTCGCGCACGTCGGCCAGCGCCTCATCGATGGCCAGATACGACGCGTTGGACTTGGGCGCCAGCGCCAGGTAGATCGCGCACTGCGAGAGCGTGATCCGCGCCTCGGGCATCCCGATCCGCTCGACCAGCTCCCAGCACGCCGCCGCCACCATGATGCCGCGCGGATCAGCGTTGCCGATGTCCTCGCTGGCCAGGATCGCCAGCCGACGCGCGATGTAGCGCGGGTCCTCCCCGGCGTCGAGCATCCGCGCCATCCAGAACACCGCCGCGTTCGGGTCGCACCCACGGACCGACTTGATCATCGCGCTGATCGAGTCGAAGTGCTCGTCGCCGGTGGGCGAGTAGACCGCCGCCTTCTGCTGGATGCTCTCCTCGGCGATGGCCCTGTTGATGGTGATCGTCGCAGCCGACTCAGCGCCCGCGCCGCGGGTCTTCGCGTCCTCATCCCCGGACGCCGAGTCTGAGCCCGCCGCGGGCGAAGGCTCGGATCCCGCCGCACCATCCGGACACGCCTTCAAGCACGAAAACACCGCGACTTCCAGCGCCGACAGCGCCCGCCGAGCGTCGCCGTCGGACTTGATCGCCCACACCCGCAGCGCCTCGTCGGTCACCTCCAGCCGCAGCCCGCCGTAGCCCCGAGGCCCGTCGGCGATGGCGTGCCGCAGGAGCCGGATCGTGTCGTCGATCGAGAGCGGCTCCAGTCGAAACAGCGTGCTCCGGCTGACGAGCGCGGAGTTGCAGGCGAACATCGGGTTCTCGGTCGTGGCGCCGATGAGCGTGATGACCCCGCGCTCGACGTCGCGCAGCAGCACGTCCTGCTGCGCCTTGCTGAACCGATGAATCTCGTCCAGGAACAGGATCGAACGCCGCCCCGTGGATTCGAGCCGATGCCTCGCCTCGTCGATCAGCTCACGGATGCGCTTGACCCCGACCGACGAGGCGTTCTCGCGCGCGAAATATCGTCGCGTGTGGATCGCGATCAGCTCGGCCAGTGTGGTCTTGCCCGTGCCCGGCGGGCCGTGGAACAGGATCGACGTGATCACGTCCGCCTCGAGCATCCGCCGGAGGAGCTTGCCCGGGCCCAGGATGTGCCGCTGACCGCGAAACTCGTCCAGGGTTCGAGGCCTCATGCGTGCAGCCAGCGGTTCGACCGCAGCCAGGGCCTGCTCGCGGTTTTCCGCCCAGAGATCGCTCACGGGGCGATCCTACCCCACGAAATGGCCGAAACCCGGGAGAAGGAGTTGAGTGACCGCTAACATGCGCCCATGCTCTGGATCTGGATCATTCTGGGGGTTACAGCCCTGTTCGGGTGGGCGTGGGTGGCCAGGTGGCTGCTGAATAACCCTCGCGGCGACCTCGAAGCGGGGCTGGTGCTCCTGTTCCTGCGCCTCTACGCCCGCATCTGCCACAGGCTCCGCGTCCACGGCAGGGAGCACATCCCGCGAGGCCTCCGGGCCGGGCCTCTGATCGTCGTCGCCAACCACACCGCCGGCGTGGACCCGGTGCTGGTGCAGGCGGCGTGCCCGTTCGAGATCCGATGGGTCATGGCCACGGACATGCGCCACCCGCTGGGCGAGGTCTTCTGGCGCTGGTCCAAGATCGTGTTCGTGGACCGCGCCCGGGGTGACGTGAACGGGACCCGCGCCGCGCTCCGGCACGTGGCCGAGGGCGGCGTCCTGGGCATCTTCCCCGAGGGCGGCCTCGAACGCCCACCACGCGTCATCCGACCCTTCCATCGCGGGATCGGGTTCATCATCCGCAGGACCGGCGCCCGTGTGCTGCCCGTGGTGATCGAGGGCACGCCCCAGGCCGACCCCGCGTGGGCCAGCCTGTGGCGGACGAGTCGATCGCGCCTGACATTCATGCCGACGATCGATTACACCGGCTCGAAGCTGCGCGCCGGCGATATCGCCGAGGATCTCCATCGGCGGTATCTCGAATGGACGGGGTGGGCGTCGAGCGGGGATGAAGTGACCATCGTTCCTCCGGCGCGCTCGCGCGTCGGCTGAGGCGAAAGGCACCGCTCATTCACGATTGATCTTCGCGCGGATCGCCTCGAGGCGGCGCCGGTGGATCTCGCGGTCGGGCTCGATTCTGGTAAGGGCCCGGACATGCCGCTCAGCTTCGGCCCAGTCGCCGGTGCGCACCGCGACTTCCGCCGCCAGCTCGCGCATGTCCGCGTCGAACGGTGCGATCTGGACGGCGCGTTCAGCCTTGGCCCCGGCGCGAGCCCAGTCGCCACGGGCAGCGTATCGCCGGGCCAGCGCCACCGCGTACGCCGAAGTGTGCTGCGCCCGCGCGTCGAGATACTCCAGGTGCACGACCGCATCGTCGGGCGTTCCGCCAACGCCGTCGAGAAAAGTCTGCGCGAGTCGGCGGTGCGGCATGTCGTCCACCGGCCGCGCCGCCGCATATCGCTGCAAAAGCAGGACGAGCGCCGGATCCTGCTCGCGGTCGGCCCGCTTGATCGCCGCGTTCACAGCGAGTTCCAGCACCCCCGGGTGGTCGGGATGTTCACCCAGCCACTTCTCGATCAACTCGGGCGTGGGGCTGGGCAGCGGCGCGTCCTCGTCGGCGTCCTCGTGCAGTTCGGCACGCCGCAACTCGTCGATGCTCGGCACGCCCTCGGGCAGGATCATGCCCCACGAGACAGCCTGCCCGCGGGCCCAGCCGGCAAAGTCGCGCATGAAGGTCTCGGTCGACAGCCCCAGCACCTCGTCGAACGCCGACGACTGGTCCTGCCCCTGCGCGTAGCGGTCCATGAGTTCCAGCGGCGCCCGCGGGCCGAATCGCTCCACGATGTACTCGTACATCCAGTGCCCCTGCGCGTAGGCCTGCGCGCGGTCGGTGGGCGTGTCCGGGCGGACGAACTTGATATTGATCTCATCGAGCGAGAACAGCGCGTCGTTCTGAAGCGCCGTCGCGAGCAGCCGGGCGCGGTTGTAATCGCGCGGCGCGTCCTCGACATACACCGCCGCAGCCTCGGTGAACCAGTGCGGGATCCGGTTGCGCGTCCGCGACAGCGTGACGGTGTGCGTGTATTCGTGCTGGATGACCCGAGGCCACAGATAGTTGCCAACGCTGTGCCCCGGGCCCTCCTGCGGGCGTTCCATCGCGATGACGGGCCCGGTGGCAGCGGCGATGGTGTGGATGCCCGGCATCCCCGTGATCCGCACCGCGAACCACCGGTGGTCAGGCATCAATTCGATCACGGTCTTCGCCGCCGGCTCGTGGTCGATCCCCGATGGACCCGTCACCCGCGCGTGGATCCGCTCCAGCACGGGCAGCATCTCGGGCGCGAGGATCTCGTCCAGCCCCGGCTTGAATCGCACGATGAAGTGCTCGCTCTCGATCGTGTCGTACGTGAGCAATTCCTTGATCAGCGCCAGGCTGTTGGCCGCCCGGTCGTTGAACGAGTCCAGCTCCGCCGCACGCCGCAACGCGCGCAGCGCCTCGATGTCACGCCCCGACTGCAATTCGAGCAGCCCCAGCTCGATCACGGGGTCCGGGAGCATCGGGCGTCGTCGGGCAGCCTCGGCCAGATACCGCGACGCCTCGGCGTACTGACGGTTCTCCGACAGCGTGCGCCCGACCTCGAGGTAGGCCTCGTGCGAGCCGGGCGAGAGCACGTCGAACGCGTCCAGCAGCTCCTGCGTCCGCGCGAAGTCGTACCGCTCCGCAGCGATGGCAGCCTGCAGCGCCAGCGCCGTACGCAGGCGCGGGTGCCGCCGAAGCGTCGGGCTCAGCTCCCGTTCGGCCGCGTCCGGATCGTTCTGCCGAAGCCGGGCCCGTGCGAGCAATACGTCGGCCAGCGGCGACCCGGCCGACTTCGAACCGGGCTCGCCCTTGCCCACGAGCCTGTCCAGTTCGCCCGCCGCGCTCTGGACGTTCTCGAATGCGTACGAGTCGTTCGCGATCCGACCCAGCAATGCCCAGGCCCGCGCACACCGCGGATTGAGCGACAGCACCTCGAGCGCCGCGGCCCGGGCCTCGCTCGGATTCGCCTTCTCGTACAGCAGTTCCGCCTCGGCCAGGTGCGCCGGCCAGTAAAACCGGTCCAGCGTTCGGGCCCGGGCCAGCAATTGCATCATGACGCGGAAGTCCGCCCCCCCGGCCCGCTCCTGCCCCAGGATTCGGGCCCGCAGCACCAGGCCCCGCACGCCCTCGACCAGTTCCGGCGGGTCCAGCGTCTCGCCCGCCATCGCGGCCAGCACAGGTTCCAGCGCACGGGCCGCGTCTTCGAGTCGGCCCAGCGTTTCCAGCGCTTCAGCCCGGAGCACCACCGCCCGGAACGATCCGTCCTTCTCTACAAGCTCCAGCGCCTCGGCACACTCGCCGCGCATCAGCATCGCCTCAGCCCGATCGAGCAAAGGCGAAGCCGGATCGGTCAGCGACGAGTCGTGCAGCTTCCCGGTGACGAGCGAGGCCGACGCTCGACGGGCCGGCGTGTCCAGGTCGTCCTCAAGCCACACACCGTGGAACAGTCGCAGGTCGCGCCGCTGCTCGTCGGTGTGATACTCCGCGTCGATCAGCGTCCGCACGTGCGGGGCGAGCGTCGGCCGGGACTCGGGTCGGACCGGACCCTGCCCGAAAGCGCCGGGCGCCAGGGCGAGGGCGGCCAGGCCGGCGCCGAGACGGACTCGTGCGCCGCGAGAGAAAGGGCCATGACCCGGCGGTCGCGCGGTGCTCATGGGCCGTCCCACTCGCGGATCTGCGCGTTCCAGCCCTCCGGCACGTCCGTGCTCATGAGCGCCGGATCGATGCGGTCCTTGTCGTTGATCGTGACGTTGATGAGCTGGATGACGGAGATGTCGCCGTCGAAATCGACCGTGCGCGCCATGCGCGGCAGCAGGCGGCCGTCCTCAGACCGCGTGTACCAGAGCCGGATCTCCTGAAGGTCGATCGCGTCGGCCCACTCGGCGCGGGGCGTGAGGCGCAGCTGGTACGAGCCGCGCGTGAAATTGACGAGATTCCTCGCGGCGTTGAGGTCCTCCGGCGGGTGCGCTTGGTCCGGGTCGAGCGTGAGCCCGTCGTCGTGCTCGAGCAGCTCGGCCTCGAAGCGCTCGAGAATGTCAGCCTTCTTCTGACCGATCGGGATCGGGAACGGGCCCTCGCCGATGCGCAGCGGGTCCGCCATCTCGCCGGGGCGGACGACCTCGCGCTTGATGATGAGTTTCTCGCCGGGCAGCTTCTCGACGAACCAGTGCCCGTCGAAGATGTAGATCTTCACCTCGTCGTCGGCCATGTTCCCGATGAAGAGCTGGTCGAAGCGCACGCCGAACATGCGCCGCGTCGGCACACTCTCGAGAAGCTGCCTGACGAACTGCATGACGCCCAGCCGCACCTCGCGCTCGCCGAGAAACTGCCCCGTCTTCGTGTAGCGGATCTGTGCGGTCAGAAAGCTCAGGTCGGCGTCGGCCGTCTCGAGCGCGTCGAGCAATTCCCCGGCGTTGGCGAACTCAGGCTCGTCGTCCGCGGGAGGCTGTGGCTCCTGCGCCGACGCGAGCAGCGAGGCGGCGAGCGAGAGGACGACCAGTGATGCAAGCGGTCTCAAGGTCATGTCGATGCTCCCATCCCTGATTCACTCCGATAAACAAACTCTAGCGAGCCGGGCGGTCCCCCGCCCGATCTCTTCTCCCCCCCGGTCTCTTCCCCCCCCAATCCAAGAACCAACAACCACCGCCCCAGACTCATCCACGCGCCCCGTCACCACTCTGCCCGAGAAACGACCGCAATATCGCCGCCGCCGCGAGCGCGTCCCGACGGCTCTTCTTCTGGCCGTGCGTCAGCCCGGACCCGGCCATCGCCCAGTCCGCATCGACCGACGTCAGACGCTCGTCGTGCAGATGGACCCGGCGGCCGGTATGCCGCGC